>CAZRPI010000050.1:0-10997 GCA_964601865.1 uncultured Pelobacter sp.
TATCCGAGTTATCCGCGTTCCATTCAATAGCCAGGTAGCCATGGGAGTAACTCATGAATTCCCATCAATTGCCGGACAATGCCTCCCCGCCCCCCGGTTCAAGGGAGGAGGCCCAACGACGGGCCGACCGCATCGCTCACTTTACGACCGAACTGGCCGAACTGGAGAACAGCGGCGTCCTGCTCCTCTCCGAGCAGCAACGGGAGGCGGTAGCCGCTCATCACGGTAAGGCGCTGAAGCGGCTGGCGGAACAGTTCGACATCGACACCAGCCAGACGGCCAGACAGATGTCCATGGGGATGCGCATCGTCTCCTTCCTCGGCGCCATCGCGCTTTCCGCGGCGGTTTTCTTCTTTTTCTACCGCTTCTGGGGACTTTTCACCGTCTCGCAACAGGCGGCAATCCTGGTCTGCGCTCCCATCGCGGCCCTGGTCGGCGTGGAATTCGCCGCCCGCCGGGAAAAGACCCTCTACTTCGCCTCGCTCATAAGCCTGGTCGCCCTCACCGCCTTTATCCTGGACCTTGCCATGCTCGGCCAGATATTCTCCATAACCCCTTCCCAGAATGCCTTTCTCGCCTGGGCGGCATTCTCCCTGCTCCTTGCCTATACCTACCGCCTCAGACTCATCCTGGTCGCTGGGCTCATCAGCCTGCTGGGCTACCTGACCGCGACCATGGGTACCTGGAGCGGCATCTACTGGCTCTCCTTCGGCGAGAGGCCGGAAAACTTCCTTGCCGCAGGACTGCTCATCTGCGGCCTTGCGTACATGCCCGTCCACGGGAAAACCGGATTCACCCCGGTCTACCGGATGTTCGGCCTCCTGGTTGCCTTGATCGCGGTCCTGGTCCTCTCCCACTGGGGAATAGGGAGCTACCTGGAACTTCCGCCGGAACGGGTCGAAAACCTCTACCAGATCGCCGGATTCTGTCTTTCCTCCCTTCTCATCTGGCTCGGCATCAGGAGGCGCTGGCCGGGTATCACCAACCTTGGCAGCACCTTTTTCGTGATCTTCCTCTACACCAAGTTCTACGACTGGTGGTGGAAGTGGATGCCCAAATACCTCTTCTTCCTCCTGCTGGGACTGATCGCCCTATTGCTCCTGCTCGTGCTCAAGCGTCTCCGCACACTGGTAAGGGAGGTGGCGCCGTGAAACGGTACGGATTCTACTCTGCTCTTTTCCTCCTGCTCGCCGTCAACGCGCTGGTCCTGGGCGGGATCGCGTACAACCGCTCCGGAACCGCGGATGCGAACGTGGAGCTGACGGAGCGCGAACTACCGCTCAATCCTGCGGACAGTGAAAACAGCGGCATGTCGCTCCGGATTGACTGGCGCCGGTATGACGGCCACGAGTCGCAGTGGTTTGACAGGAGCAAGCTCGTTTCAATCGGCTATGACTGTGCACTCCCGGTTGACGCCGCCGATGCGGAGAGACATTACGCCAAAGCCCTGTCCAGGAAGACCTTCGTGGTTCTGGAGTACGAGGGAAAATCATGGGAGACCTGGAAGGCCCGGGAGATGAGGCAACTCGGTGCAATGGAGGCCGGAATCGCCAGGGGGGAAACGGCGCCCAAGGAACTGGCAAAGGCGAAGAAGCGCCTTGAATTGGAACTCGTGACCGGTTCCAGGCTTTTTGCGGTGGATGCGGGAAACGATCCGGAAAAGCTCAGGAAGGCATACCCCGACGGAAGACGCTTCATTATCGCAGCGGCAAGGGTACGCCTCAATTACCGCGGTGCGATCAGGGAAAAAGGAAAACCGGCCGAACCGCCCGCTCTGCGGGGGATCATAGAGGACGTCCTGACAGACACAATCCAGGTGCCGCGGGACAGACAGGGCCTGCTCCGGTCCCTGGAATTGAAGGATGGGCGTTCACGGCCGAACGCATATTCGGACGAAACCAGCGAAAAACCGACTCCGCCACGATACAGGGCGATCCTCAGCTTAGGACGCCGTCATGAGCCGTGGGTCGTTGCGGTGCGACCGTATTGAAGTTTCTATTTCCTCCCCGTTCCGGACAGGGCGGCAGCCAGGCCCAGCCCGATGTAGACGCTCCCTGAAAGGTAGCGCCCCACTCCGGGCGCCATGGGATTGGGCCGCAGCCGCTTCCCCAGTGTTCCGGTCACCAGCGCATAGGTCATGTCGCTGCAACTCCCCACCACGACCAGAAGCGCGCCCAGGAAGAGTATCTGCGATACGACGCCCCCCCTTTTCACGTCGACGAACTGGGGGAGAAACGCCGTAAAAAACAGGGCGGTTTTGGGGTTCAGGACATTCACCAGCAGTCCCTGACAGAACACGGAAGCCATGCTCCTGCCGGCAACAGGCGCCGGAGGCGTGGAAACGCTTGCCCGCGCCAGCAGGGTTTTCACGCCGAGAAAAACAAGATAGGCGGCCCCCAGATACTTGACGACATTGAAGGCAACAGCCGAAGACAGCAGAAGCGCCGAGATGCCCACTGCGGCTGCGGTGACATGTATCATGGTTCCGACCTGCACACCCATGCTGGAAGCGATTCCGGCCGCAATACCCTGTTGCAGTGTGCGGGAGATGATATAGAGGGTGCAGGGGCCGGGGGTGACAACCAGGATAACGGCTGCAGCGACAAAGAGGGTTATGGTTGGCCAATCCGGCATATTCGGGACTCCTTTTCAGGGAAGAATCCGGCTATCCGGGGATCATCAAGCCGGGCCGGGAGTTGAAAACCCCAATTGCCTGAGCCTCTTGCAAAAATCCTGAAAATCTGTTCCCCCGCCAGGGGGGAGGGGATCTCTGCAAGAGCCTCGCCTGAAAAAAATATATGCATGGCTTCGACACCGGCCAGACGGCATCCGGAGCTATCGCTCAAGCCTGAAAATTTTGTAGGGCTCCGGCGGGTTCGGCCCGAGGTGGATCTGGGAGGTCGTGACGTAGAGGCTCCCGTCGGGTCCGAAGGCCAGGCTGTCGGGCCAGGCCAGCTTCGGATCCTGCACCACAATCACGCTCTTTACAGCCGGAGTGATTGCCCTGATGGCGTTCTCCTCCAGGGCCGAGGCATAGATCCGGCCGTCCCGGCCGAACTCCAGGCCATCAGAGGCGCCGGTTTTACCCACTGTCTCCACCTTGCCGGACAGCTCCCTGCCGGTCAGCCGGGGGTCGCGGAGCCAGCGGGTCTCGATGCGATAGAGGGTGCGGCCGGTAAGGGCCTGGTAGTAGAGGTAGTTGCCCGCGGGGTCCAGGGCGATGCCGTCGGCATGCACCCGGGGAGCGCTGCCGTCGGGCCGCAGCCACGGTTTTCCTCCGATGGTGAGGGTAATCTCCTCGGAATGGGTGGAAGGGTGGTCCGCCAGCAACCGCCGGCCCATCCCGGTCGTCAGGTCAACCACGACGATGCCCCCCGCTCCGGAGTCGGTTATGTAGGCCACCAGCCGCTGCGTGTCGATGCGGACATCGTTGAGATAACTGTCCGTCTCGATGAGGGGCGGCGCGAAACGGACAACCTGGATGATCCGGTTCGTCGTCAGATCGACCTTCATCAATTTGGGACCACCCGGAACCACCCCCTTGAACTGGGGATTTGCAGGGTCGAGAATCCAGAGGTAGCCGTCCCGGTCCACGACGACGCTCTGCACGCAGATGAGTGTGGTGGCCGGGTCCATGCCCGTCTGCCACAGGTTCATCTCCATGCTCGGAAACGGCGTCACACTGCCATCCGCCCGCAGTTCGCACACGGAGAAGGGAACTTTGTCCGACCATCTGGGGTAATTGACGAAGATCCGCCCGTCGCGCGCCACGGCGATTCCCGTCCACTGGCGGTCGCTGTGGGCCACCTCCACCAGACGCGGGGCCGATGATCCGTGAAGGCCGGAAACAGCGCAACCGGAAAAAACCACTGAGACGAGAAGAGCCGACAGTAACGGCAAGAGTCTCTTGATCACGGAATGCCTCCTTGAATGATTGTTAGCCCCAATCCTCCGGTACTTCCGGGATAAAGGCTCAGCTTTCCCCCGGCGCCGTCTCGTATTCCACGACTTCGCTCGTGGTTATGGGGCGGGAAGAGGTGAGACAGACACCCCATTTGAACAGCATGTCCAGGAGCGAAACAACGGCCAGGATGGCCATGATCATGACGAGCACGGCGTTCGCCTTGAAGGTAAAGGCCTCGACGGCGCTGGCGGCCTTGGCCGACTTGGTGAAAAAGGAACCGATCAGCGTCCATGAGGCCATCAGGGTAGTGGCGTACATGAATGTCATGGGAATGGCGGTGACCCAGGCATAGCGGGCCTTGCGGGCCTTGATGATTATGGTGGTGCCGACTCCCAGCGCGATGGCGGCAAGGAGCTGGTTGGAAACGCCGAACATGGGCCAGATGGTGGAGACGTTCCCCGACCAGATCAGGTACGACCAGGCAGCCACCACGGTCAGGCTCGTGGCCACTATTCCCGGAATCCAGCGTTGCTGCCCCAGACGCGGATAGACCTTGCTCCCCAGTTCCTGAAGGAGGAAGCGGCAGACTCGGGTGCCGGTATCAACTGTGGTGAGGATGAAGAGCGCCTCGAACATCAGGGCGAAGTTGTACCAGTACGGCATGAGCCCCGACATTCCGGGGATGGAGGAGAGTATGGAAGCCATGCCGACCGCCAGCGATACGGCCCCCCCGGGACGCCCGGCGACGTCGGTTCCGACGAGTTGGGATAGTTCCCTGATCCGTTCCGGCTGGAAGCCCAGGGCCACGATGGCGTCAAAAGTGAGGTGGGTGTTGATGGCGAAATAGTCGCCCGGAATCAGGATGGTGGCGGCGACGAGGGCCATCACCGAGACAAACCCCTCTACCAGCATGGCGCCGTAACCGATCATCGGCAGATCCCGTTCGGACGTGATCATCTTCGGGGTCGTCCCCGAGGAGATGAGGGAATGGAACCCGGAGACGGCGCCGCAGGCGATGGTGATGAACATGAAGGGGAAGAGTTTCCCCGGTATGATGGGACCTCCGCCGTCGACGAACCTGGTAACCGCCGGCATCTGCACGGTGGGCGCCATGAAGATGACACCGATGGCAAGCAGGATGATAGTTCCGATCTTCATGTACGTGGAGAGGTAGTCACGCGGACAGAGGAGCATCCAGACCGGCAGGATGGAAGCAACCAGGCCGTAGGTCGCCATTGCAATGACGAGGCCGCCCTTCGACAGGGTGAATAAGGGGGCAAGGGAAGTCCCGGGGATGAAGTGTCCGGCAAAGACCGCTAAAAGGAGGAGAAGGAAGCCTATGGCGCTCACCTCGCCGACCCTGCCGGGGCGGATTTTATACAGATAGAGCCCCATCAGGAGGGCAATGGGGATGGTAAGGCCGATGGTGAAGGTTCCCCACGGGCTCTTGACCAGTGAGTTCACTACGGCAAGCCCCAGTCCGGCCAGCGCGACAATCAGGATGAAGAGGATGGCGAAGGATGCGGCGATTCCGCCGACCGGGCCGACCTCATCCTTGGCGATCTGGGCGAGAGAGCGCCCGTTGCGCCTGACCGATGCGGCAAGGATGACCACATCGTGGACGGCGCCGACGAAGACGGCGCCGATGAGGATCCAGAGAAATCCGGGCAGATAGCCGAACTGGGCGGCAAGCATGGGGCCGATGAGCGGGCCGGCGCCGGCAATGGCCGCGAAGTGGTGGCCGAAAAGGACCCAGCGGTTCGTGGGGTGAAAATCCATCCCGTCCGCCAGGCGCCTGGCCGGTGTCTTGATGTTCGGATCGAGGGCCAGTACTTTTGCCGTAACAAACGAACCGTAGAACCGATACGCCAGGACGTAAAAGCAGGCGGCGGCGGTAACGAGCCAGAGGGCGTTCACCTTCTCCTGCGGATTGAATACCCCCGTAACGACGGCGAGAGATACGGCGGCAACACACGAGACCGCCAGCCAGGCCAGTTTCTTCATCATACTTGTCCTCCTCGCGCAAGTGGGGAGTCCGGGCCCGGACGCACACTTGCAGTATTAAACATTCATATTCGGATCAATTGATCCCACCTAGGCGCCCTCAACCCGCGGGCGCAAAAAACCACGCCCTCCGTACCTGACAACCGAAAGCGTGGCTCAAAATCGCTGAAACCGTCAACCCACTTCGACAACCCCTCTATCCTCCCCCGGAGGATGGTAGCTTTGCGACACACGGTTACCCGTGCTGTGCCCTTCACGGTGACTCGGTATGTATCCAAACGGCAGTTGTTAGTAGTATCAGACAACCATGGCGCTATCAAACATTTTATCAGCTCCGGCATGATCACGCCGGTCAACAGCAGGTTGATTTGGCCGGCACACTCTCGGGCAATCTTGATGGACTTTCCTGATGCCAGCGCCGCATACCCCTGGTTCTCCGGCAAAATCCTCGTGATTTCGAGAATATCCGGTTCGTCTTCAACCGGTAGAAGCGTTTCATGGCCGCGTCCCGGCGGTTACCGCGCAAACGGCCGGTTTCTCACATCCCCTTGCCGGAGAGCTTCACCTTGGCCGGGGTGGCGTTGGAGCTTATGGCCAGGGTGCTCTTCGCTGTCCCCTGCGATGCGGGAGTGAAGGTCACCGTCAGCTTACATGTCCCTTTCTGAACGACGGGCCCCTTGAGGCAGTCGCTTTTGTCCACGGCAAATGATGAATCTTCCGGGGCGGAAATGGCGGTGATGACGAGATCCGATACCCCCGTATTCCTGATCGTGACGGTTCCGGGGGGAGATGTGCCCCCCACCGGCGTCTTGAAAGAAAGGGCAGCTGGGGAAACCGAGATCTTGGGAGGTTTCGCGCTGGCGGAAAGTTTCACCGCAACCGACGGTTTTTTGGGGTCGTTGGATGCAACGGCGAGTCTGGCCGTCTTGGCGCCAAGCGAGGTTGCGGTAAGGCTCACCGTGATGTCGCACGAATTGCCGCCGGCAACGGGATCGGCGCAGCCGCTCGCGGAGAATTCGGTGGCGTTTGCGGGCTCGATGGCGATGCCCGCTATCACCAGATCGCTCTGGCCGTTGTTCCTGACGGTTACCGTCTTCCGGTAATTGACGTCCTGCTTCACCGGGCCGAAGTTCAGGGACATGGGGGAAACGGCAATGCGCGGGGGAAGCGTGAAACCGGCTTTCACCGTGGCATCCCGGTTCATGGTTACCTGGCAGGTGGTGCCGGACGTGGAATCGCATCCGGACCATCCCGTGAAGGAAGATCCCCCCGAAGGCCTGGCCGTGAGGGTCACGTCGGTGGTTGCCGTGTACTTGTAGGTACAGGAACCCTTCTGGCATTTGATGTTCTTTCCGGTTACCGCACCCTTGCCGTTGCCCTCTATGGTCACGGTCAGCGTTCCCCCCTCCTGGGGCGTTCCGGACGCCCCCCGCACCGGCCAGACGAAGTTTTTCGAACTCTTGGGATTGCTGTAGAGGTCACCGGCATAGGATTCCGTTCTCAGGGTACGATCCGGAAGCGCGGTCAGGGTAGTTGAAGAGAGGAACGTATCGACGGAGTAGACCGGATAGAAGGGGTGTTCGGGGGGCAGAGCGGGGTGATACTGGGAATAATCCAGCAGGCTCTGCAGCTCAACGATGTTGGGGAGCCGCCAATCGGAGTAGCCGCAGCGGCTGAGCGTCGAGGCGTACGTCAGCGCGTCGTCCCACGTTTTCCCCTGAACGGTGGCGTTCATCTGCCTCGTCCAGGTCAGGCCGGTCAGGTTGTCGGTGACCACGTCGTTCCATATATTGCTGTCGCAGTCGTCGGTCTGGGAGGGACACGGTCCCTGGTCGTTGCAGTAGACAAGGGTGAATCTGGGGTCCGGCCACGCGGCGCCGGATTGGTAATAGCCATCGTCACCCGGCTCCCAGCTCTGGGTCTGGCCGGTGCGGGGGAGTGCGGCCGGGCCTGTCGATGAACCACGAAGCGGCCAGACGTAATTCAACCAGTTCTTGTTCACAAGTTCCGTACGGGTATAGCCGCCGTTATACTCCGCGTTCAGTGCCCATGCCTGGGGGGAGTATGAGGCATCGGTCGTGGAGGAGAGGTACCATCTGTTGGCCGTGAGCGATACGAAACCCTGGCTGGCAAGCCAGGCGGAGTTGTCGGCTACGCCGAAATTGAGCGCGCTTTTCAGCTCGTTGATGTTCGGCAGCCGCCAGTCGTCATGACCGCAGATGGTGAGCCCTTCCGCGAAATCCAGCGCTTCGTACCATGTTCTGGCGCCGTTGGGAAGATTGCCGCTCCTAGCCCAGACCAGACCGGTCAGATTGTCCGTCACCATGTCGGTGCCCGCATTGCCGTCGCAATCGGCTGCCTGACTGGCGCAGGGGCCGCTGCTGTTGCAGTAGGTGATGGTGAACCGCGGCTCGGGCCACTTGACCCCAGCAAGCTTGTCACCGTCCTGACCGGTGCCGACGCACGAGGGGAGGGTGTTCCCCGAGGAGTTGTAACAGCTCTTCTGACCGGTCTGCGGGAGCAGGATGGGTGCAGCAACCGCACCGGCTCGGAAAGTGGCGGGTAAAACAAGAGAGACAAGGACGAAGCACGTAACACACTTCATCCGTCGCAGAGACTTATTCATTGTATCCTCCCTGACCTTCCTTTGCTGCCGGCAACGTCGCCCAACGGAGCATCCCCGAAGCCCGCCACCCGACTCTCCCGGAGTCCTTGCTTCTCTTCACGTCTTCGCGTGAGGCCGGTTTTGTCCTGCGTTTCCCGGCAGGCGCAGTCCGTGATATGTAGGGTGTGCAAACAGTTTCATCGTTTACGCACGCGGTTTGGTGGGCAATACGACCTGCCCACCCTACTGAATGATCACCAGTTACATGCCACTAGTATCTGTTGCCCTGCTTCACCTTGTAGATCTTCTTCTTGTTGTTCTGCGTCGTAGTAACGGTTACCTTGCCGTTCCTGGCCTTGCCGGTGGTATTGGCCGTGACGTGGCACCCCACCGCGCCGTTGCCGGCGCCGGGGCTCCCGGAGATGACAGTCAGCCAAGAGGTGTCGCTGGATACGGCGGTCCAGGCGCAGTCGGAGGGGGACGCGCTGACCGAGAAATAACCGGTGGCAGCGGCAGCCGAAATGGTCCCCGATGACGCCGGTTTGATGCCGAGGGCGCAGACCTTGCCCTTCTGGCTGACCGTGAACGCGTTGCCGCCGATGGTGAGACTACCGGTGCGGGCGATGGAACTGTCAAGCGCGGCCACCGCCAGTTTCACCGTCCCGCTCTTCTTCTTGATGCTGTTGCCCGCCACGGTTATCCAGTCGTTGTCGTTGGAGATGGGGGGAGCGAGACAGTTGTCTTTGGACGCCTTCACCTTCACCGTAACTGCTCCCCCTTTGGAGGTGAGGGCCTTGGTTACGGGCGCGATGGTGTAGGCGCAGTCCTGCCCCATTTTCAGCGCGAAGAGATCGTAGTTGTTGCCGGAGGTATGCGGATTGAGCGGCACCCTGTCTTCCACCGTCCACAAGGTGCTGCTTCTTCCGGCGACATAAAGACTGCCGCCACCGTCCAGGACGATGCTGTTGCCGTGGTCGTTAGTGAGCGAGCCATAAAAGGTGTGCCATTGGTAGGCGCCGTTGACGCCGAGAGAGAGGAGGAAAGCGTCGAAGGAACCGGTGTACGGGTGGCGTGGCGTCTGGCCGTCCGGGCCGGACCACGCGCCGCCGAAGCCGGTAACATAGACGTTGGCGCCGTCGGCGGCAACGCCCATGCCGTAATCGAAGGCCGAGCCGCCGTGAAAGGTGTGCCACTGGTAGCCGCCGCTGGTGGCGAGCTTCAGGACGAAGAGGTCCGAATTGCCCCCACTGTGGGCGTTGACCGGCGGCTTCCCGGACGGTCCGTTCCAGCTCTTTTCGCTGTAGCCGGTCACATAGAGATTGCCGGCGCCGTCCAAAGCGATGCCGGCGCCCGACTCGTCTTCACAGCCGTAACAGTTCCCCACGGGTCCGTAAAAGGTGTGCCACTGGTAGCCGCCGCTGGCGTCGAGCTTCAGGGCAAAGATATCGATATTGCTGACACCGCTGTGGGCATGGAGAGGAGCAGTGGGGAAGGGAAACGATGCGGAGTTCCAGTTGCCGCTCGCTCCGACGACGTATAAGGCGCCGTTGCCGTCAGCCGCGATGCCGAAGGCCCCCCCGTAGTAAAAGGTGTGCCAGTTGTATGCCCCGCCGCTGCCAGAGAACTTGGCGACAAGCAGACCGCCGCCGTAATGAAGCGGAGGGGTGTCTTTCGGGCCGTTAAAATGGGCAGCGCTCAAACCCGTAATGTAGACGGAACCCTTGGCGCAGGCGACGCTGACCATGTCCTCACTGTGGAAGTTATATCCGTTGTACAGAAAGGTGTGCCACTTGTACGCGCCGCTTTTGCCATCGAGCTTCATGAGAAAGAAACCGCCGTTGTCTCCGGCATCCACCGGCGGGGCGCCGTTGGGTCCATTCCAGTCATCCTCGCTGAATCCGGCGACGTATATGTCGCCGCCGTCGTCAATGGCGATGGATCTGGCCCTGTCCTCTCCCGAGCCGAAAAAGGTGTGCCACAGGTACTCACCGTTGTTGTTGAGCTTAAGCACCATGATGTCGCGCCCGTTTCCCGAATGGGCGTGGAGCGGCGCCTGACCCTTGGGGCCGGTCCAGGATTTGAGGGAGTGTCCGGATATGTAGATGTTGCCGCTTCCGTCCAGTGTTATGCCGAAACCTTCATCAAAGATCGTGCCGCCGTAAAACGTGTGCCACGAGTACACCGGGTCGATCACGAGCGGCCGGCTGCCGTCGTAGGCGCCGACGCTGAACCCAACCCTGCCGTCAATCACCCGGAAGGCGACCTTGACCGGGACGCGCCGGCCGCCGATCTCCTGCCAGGCAACCGGGGCTGACTCCTCCATGTAACCGCTTTTGAAGGCGAGCCTGAGCGAACCGCCTTTTCTGAGCTCCACCGGCACGTTGTACTTCAGCCCGATCTTCGACACATCGGCGCCGGCCGCCACGTGGAACAGGCACTCGGTTATGCCCTCCTTCGAGGCTGCGTAGGTCAGGTCAATCCCCT
>CAZRPI010000050.1:11097-15958 GCA_964601865.1 uncultured Pelobacter sp.
AGCGTTACAACGGCGAAAAATACGGTCCCAATTGACAGTCCCGACCCTGCTCTCATTTCCCGGCCCTCCCTGAAAATATTTTTGATCAACCGCTATCCGTTTCCCGGCAAAACATAAATGCCCTGCATCAAGAACAGCTCACTCTTCCGTATTTCAAACCGCATCCACGCAAAAAAGCCACGTCCTCCGGAGACAATGACCGGAAGCGTGGCCCTGATCGCTGCAACGCAATTCTCTCACTTCGACAACCCCTCTATCCTCAGGGAGGATGGTAGCTTTGCGACACACGGTTACCCGTGCTGTGCCCTATCACAGTGACTTATTATGTATCAAGAACAGGTTGCTATGTAATATCAGACAAACTTTTTGCTTTCAAACGTTTTAATATTTTTCCGTACCAGTCCACAAACCTGATGCGGCCACTCGGAACACCTCATTAATTTCGGGGCTTTGTCCTGCGGGTGGGCGGGGCGTTCCAGGGGTCGTCCGGCCAGGGGTGCCTGGGGTAACGCCCCTTCATCTCCTTTTTCACCTGGTGGTAGGAACCGTCCCAGAACCCCTTCAGGTCGCGGGTAACCTGCAGCGGCCTCCCCGCCGGAGAGAGGAGGTGCAGCAGGAGCTCCACCCTCCCCCTGGCGATGCGGGGGCTGTTCTCCAGCCCGAACAGTTCCTGCAGCTTCACCGCCAGCACCGGCTCATCCCCCTGGCAGTAGTCCACCCTGATCCGTGAACCGCTGGGGACCGTCAGATGGGTGGGAGCCAGATCGTCGAGCGCGGCGCGGAGGCGGTAATCCAGCCGGCTCAGCAGGAGGGAGACCAGATCCAGCTCCGCCAGTTGCCGGACGTTGCGCACATCGGACAGAGACGGCGCCAGCCATTCCTCAAGCTTCTCCAGAAGGGCCGCGTCGGAACAGTCCGGCCAGCCGTCGTCAGGGAACTCCCGGCGCAACAGCCGGATGCGGGCCTGCAGCTGGAGGAAACGCTCCGGACGGTCGAGCAGCTCCAGCCCGGAGGAACGCACCGCCTCCAGCAGCGCCGGCAGGCACTGCTCCGGCGTGGGCGCAAATGGGGACGAAGAGAGCGCCAGCGCTCCCAGCCGCTCCTCAACCACGGCGACCACCCGCCCCTCGCGGGGATCCCAGGACACCCGTTCACGCCGTTCGATCCGCGGCCCGAGTTCCTCCCGGATCAGCTCCCGCGAGATCTCCTGGGAGAGGTGGATCACCCCTTCCCGCTGCTCGCCGCCGTCGACGGAGAGCGCCACCAGGTACTGAGCGGTACTCAGGACGCCCCGTGCGGCGATGCGGGCGCCCCTACCGTTGGCCAGCAGGTAAAGCTCGGTCTCGCCCTCCCGCAGCATGGCCACCCGGTCCGGATAGGCCGACAGCAGCAGCCGGCCCGCCACATCATGGTCCCACACCGGCGGATCGTCATCCCTCGCCATTCCCATGAGCTTTTGCAATTGACTGAGGACACGCCGCACGTTGGCCAGCGCCCCCCGGTCGGCGTCGGCATCGATCCCCATCCCGGCAGTAAAACGACGGAGCAGTTCCGCCCTGTCGCGCAGATCCACCGGATATCGCCCGTCCGCCGGACGGTTGCGCCTGATGACGTCCCGTTCCGAGAGGAGGGCGGCCAGGGCACACCCCAGGCCGGTGGAATCAAGCTCGCGGGAGCGCTCCAGCAGACGGGAGAGACGGGGGTGCAGGGGCAGGCGGGCCATGCTCCTGCCCCTGGAGGTGATGCGGCCAACGGAATCCAGCGCAGCCAGATCCTGCAGGAGCCGGCGGGCAACGGCCAGCGCCGCCTCCGGCGGCGGATCGAGCCAGGAGAGTTCCACCGGATCGTTCACCCCCCAGGCGGAGAGTTCCAGCAGCAGCGGCGCGAGGTCGGTTTCCAGGATCTCGGGGGGAGTATGGGGAGTCATGGCGTCGAAATTGTGGCGGCTGAAGAGACGGTAACAGACGCCCTCCGCCACCCTCCCCGCCCTGCCGGCCCGCTGGATTGCCGATGCGCGGGATTCGCGCACCGTAACCAGCCGGTTCATGCCGCTTGCCGGGTCGTGGCGCAGACGCCTGGAGAGGCCGCAGTCGATCACCACCCGCACCCCTTCGATGGTCAGGCTGGTTTCCGCGATGCTGGTGGCCAGGACCACCTTGCGCCGCCCGGAAGGCATGATGGCCGCCTGCTGTTCCGCGAAGGGGAGGTCGCCGTACAGGTGGTGGACGGAGATCCCCCGATTTTCCGGGCCATCGGACTCGAGGAGGGAAGCGCAGGCGCGGATCTCGCCGCTGCCCGGCAGGAAGGCCAGGATGTCACCCTCCGTCTCCGCCAGGGCGCGCCGGACCGCCGCGGCCATTCGCCCTGCCAGTCTCCCATGCCCGGACTCCTCAAGGTATGTCTCCCGCACCGGGAAGGCCCGCCCGGCGGAGCCGATCACCGGAGCACCCCCCATGAGGGCGGCCAGCGGCCCGCACTCCAGGGTCGCGGACATGGCGAGGATCTTCAGGTCATCCCGCGCCTGGCGCTGCACATCCAGGCAGAGGGCCAGGCCAAGATCGGCATGGATGCTGCGCTCGTGGAACTCGTCGAAGATGACCAGAGCAACCCCCTCCAGCAGCGGATTGCTCTGGATGCGGCGGGTCAGGATCCCCTCGGTGATCACCTCGATGCGGGTCGCGGCTGAGACGCGGCTCTCGAAACGGATGGAATAGCCGACCGTTCCTCCCGCTTCCTCGCCCAGTTCCCGCGCCATCCAGCGGGCGGCGGAAACGGCCGCCAGGCGGCGGGGCTCCAGCATGAGGATTCTGCCGCCGGCCGGCGGCATGATGTCCAAGAGCGCAAGGGGAACGCGGGTGGTCTTGCCCGCGCCGGGAGGGGCATGGAGGATGCAGTTGGGGGAACGGCCGACGGTCTTCAGGAGCAGCGGCAGTATGTCGTCAATGGGAAGCGGATTCATTATTGGCGGAGCGTCTCACAAAACTTCGATGGGACTAGTCGTCGTCCGTCAGATCGCCGCCGGCCAGGTCCTCCACGATGGGAAAGAATTTCAGGTCGAACCATTTCCTGAAGGTGCGCAGATCACGATTCTGCGGCCAGTCTTCCTCCTTCACCCACCAGTCGGAAAGTTCGCTCTCGAAGATGCTTTTGTAAACCTTCTTCAGCGCCCGGTCGCGCTGCCCGTCCTTCTCGAATTCCGGTATCAGATAGGCGGTGCGATCATCGTTGATCTCTTCAAGCGTGATGTTGCAAGGATTCGGAAGGGAATGCAGCCATTCCCTGAAAGGTTCTCTGGCAAAAGCAATTACTAGACCTCGATTAATCATGTTCTTCTCCTTCATTTCCCAACGTTACTGTCAAAATTTCACCACTGAGCACACGGAGAACTTCTCGTTTTGGGGGAGAAATTTCACTGTCGGGCTTCCACCCCCTCTGTGCTCTCAGTGGTTCGGTGTTTCATTCTTTACCCTAGTTTTCCGCATTCTACCCGACTTCGGAATACTCCCTCTCACGGAACTGCGCGCCGAGGGACTCGGCCAGGGCCCGGCAGGCCGGGATATCTACGCCCGGCGCGGTCACGGCGCTGGCCACCACCCGGGGAATGTGGCGTCCGGCGTTGCGGATGAAGTCGCACACGGCCTGGAAACCGGACGGCCCGAACGACGTGCGGCAGAGCCTGACGTACGTTTTCGCATCCGGAGCGTTCAGGCTGACCGAGAGACAGTCCACCAGCCCGGCGAGTTCCGGCAGGATGTCTCGGCCATGGAAGAGGTTGGCCTGACCATCGCTGTTGATGCGGACCCGGAAGCCGCGCCGTTTCAGTTCGGCGGCCACCCGTTTGACCAGGTCCAGGCGGATCAGCGGTTCGCCGTAGCCGCAGAAAACCACTTCCTCCACTTCTCCCTCGGGCCGGCCGATGGCCGACATGACCTCCTCAAAGGACGGCTCTCCATCCAGCAGCAGGTTGTGTCCCCTGACCGTGAAATCCTCGAATTTGGGGCAGAAGGTGCAACGGTTGGAGCAGCGGTTGGTGATGTTGAGGTAGAGCGAATCCCTGATGCGGTATGCGATCCTGGACGCCTGGTCCCAGAGCGCGATGCCGAAGAGATCCCGGACGTTCTTGGTGGTGATGCGGGCCACATCTTCCAGGGAAAGGCCCTTCACTTCGGCCATTTTCTCCGCCGCCAGCCGCGCGTGGGCCGGTTCGTTGCGTTTGCCGCGATGGGGGATGGGGGTGAGATAGGGGCAGTCGGTCTCCACCAGCATGCGGTCCATGCTGGTGGCGCGAACCACCTGCCGCAGGAGGTCGTTGCCCGGATAGGTAATGGTGCCGGGAATGGAGATGTACAGCCCCATTCCGATCACCTCCACCGCCATCGCCACATCACCCGAAAAGCAGTGCAGCACCCCGCTTCGCGTCCCCTCCTCCCGCAGGCACTCCATCACCCGCCGGTGGGCGTCGCGGTCGTGGACGATCACCGGCTTTTCCAGTTCAATCGCCAGGCGCAGCAGACGCCGGAACACCTCTTCCTGCACGTCGCGCGGGGACCGGTCGCGGTAGAAATCGAGGCCGATCTCGCCGATGGCAACCACCCTGGTGCTGGAGAGGGCCAGTTCGCGGATGATGTCGTACCATTCCTCGGTGACCAGGCCTGCGTCGTGGGGATGGATGCCCACCGCGGCATAGAGCTGGGGATACTTCTCAGCCAGCTCTACGGAGCGGCGGCTTGATTCCAGATCGGTGCCGACCACCAGAATCGCGGCCACACCGGCGTCAGCGGCGCGTTTGAGCATCTCTTCGAAGTCGGCGTCGTAGTCCGGGTAATAGATATGGGCATGGGAATCGACGAGTACAGGTTTT
>CAZRPI010000050.1:16058-17723 GCA_964601865.1 uncultured Pelobacter sp.
GCGTAACTCCCCCTCGGGAGGGTGAACTCCAGGCGCAGCGCGTCCCCCTCAAGACGCAGGGAAGGCTCTCCCAGCGGCACCCGCAGCGGCCTCCGCTCCCCCTCCATGCGCAGTCCGGCGCCAAGGTCCAGCGAATCAGGGTTCAACCCTTCCTCAGCGCAGATGCGTTCTTCCAGCTCGCGCGGCTCTCCTTCCGGATGCTTCATCCGGGGGCCGAACATGGGGCCGGTGGCCGAAATCTCGAACCGGTCGGCGCGGGCCTGTTCGGCCTCCGCGTCCTCAACCAGGAAGCAGGCGCCGTTTTCGTGCTTCCAGGCCAGATCCCCCTTCATGACCCGTTCCATGTGGGAGAGGCGCAGCTCCAGCACCCTGTCGAAAAGGCTCGATTGGCAGGCGGAGAGGTACAGCTTCCGCAAACGCGGATTGATGGCAGAGAAGGCCATCTCCCACTCTTCGGGCCGACGGAGGAGACGCTGGAGCACGTCCCGCTCACCGCGACAGTGACGGGGCATGAGCCCGAGCGCCTCTTCGATTTCCCCCCGTCTGTAGGCGGCGATGGCCGCCCGCCAGGCATCGTCCCGCACCCCGTCGGGAGTCCCCATCAGCAGGTCCACTGCCCCCTTCCAGTCGCGCCGCGCCATGGCCATGCCGATCAGGTGGGAATTCCCCTGGGCGCCGTAACGCTGATAGCCGAACCGGTTGGGCACCCCCCGCTCCGCCAGGACATTTAGAACGGCTCCGGCGTAGCCGTCGGCCCCGGCGCACACGCCGCGCACGACAACGGAGAAGCGGTTACCCCTGAGATGGCCGAGCCTGAGCTTGTTGGTGTGCCGGACCGCCGCCAGAATCCGCACTCCCTCCGGGTTGCGCCCGACGGCGTCCCCGGGGCGGATTCGCTGCACCGAGATGGTCTGGCGGGTCACGCCAACGCTGTCCTTCATGCCGGCGTAACCGATCTCCCGCTCCTGGACCCGCAGCTCGCGGGCGATGCGGTGAATCGCCTCCAGCGTGGTGATGCCCCGCTTCTCGATGGTCAGATAGACGTGTTCTCCGGAACCGCACGGTTCGTAGGCCGGAATCTCCGTCACCACGAAATCGTCCGCCGTTTCCTTGATGCAGCCCCCGGTTCCGGGTATCGATTCGGTCAGGTATCGCGGCATGCAATCATCCGCCTTCAGGAGATCCGGCCCGTCTTGCGCAGGGCCTCGTAGAGAACCACGCCGACGGAGGTTGACAGGTTCAGGCTCCGCACGGCGCCGGCGGGCATGGGAATGGTAACGGCGGATTCCGGGTGGGCGGCCAGCAGTTCAGGCGGAAGCCCCCTGGTCTCCTTGCCGAAAACGATGAAATCCCCCGGCCGGAAATCGGCCGCGAGGTAGCTGTTCCGCGACCTGGTCGTGAGATAGAAAAAGCGCCCCCGGGGAAAGGCCGCCCGGAACCGGTCAAGGCCCTGCCACACCTTCAGGTTGACGCTCTCCCAGTAATCCAGCCCGGCGCGCTTCAGATAACGGTCATCCAGCGAAAACCCCAGGGGCTCCACCAGATGCAGCACGCTTCCGGTTGCGGCGCAGAGTCTGGCGATGTTGCCGGTATTGGGGGGGATCTCCGGTTCCACGAGCACTATATTGAAGGGTAGATCGGACAAGACGGAACTCCTTGGGTGGC
>CAZRPI010000050.1:17823-23212 GCA_964601865.1 uncultured Pelobacter sp.
TCCACGAGCACTATATTGAAGGGTAGATCGGACAAGACGGAACTCCTTGGGTGGCTTGGGGACTCGGAATTTTTTGGTATACCATTTTCGCTGCAGGTATCTTTAAAATTTCCGAATCCCTTAAAACGATTCCGGCAGTTGGTACTGCCGCTTTCCGGAATAACAAAGTACTCCACTTCCCCCTGTAAATCAACCCGTCCAGCCGGGAACAACCGCAACCTCACTTGCGTTTTTCCCCCTTCGGTTCTATGATGCCGGACTGACCAGACTCCACCGGAAAAAACCGGTGCAACCAGGCGCGAACCGATCGCGGGAATCGCGTCCCATGAGGAGAACCGCAAAGACATGAAGCTTCCAGCATTGGATCCGGTATTCTTGACCATAGGCCCGCTCCAGTTCCGCTGGTACGGACTGATGTACGTTCTGGGTTTTATCGCGTCCTATTTCCTCATCCGTTCCGAAATCCGCAGGAAGAGCCTCCCACTTACCCGCGACGACGCGGCCGATCTGGTCTTCTACGGCGCCCTGGGAGTGGTGCTGGGGGGAAGGATCGGCTACATCCTCTTCTACAACCTGGAGTACTACCTCTCCAACCCCTTCAGGATCTTCGCGGTCTGGGAGGGGGGGATGTCCTTCCATGGAGGCCTCCTGGGGGTCCTCACCGGCATCCTGATCTACGCCCGCCGTAAAAAACTGGGTTTCTTCACCCTGATGGACATGCTTGCCCAGTGCGCCCCCATCGGCCTGGGGCTGGGCAGGATCGGCAATTTCATCAACTGCGAACTGTACGGCAGGGTAACCGACGTCCCCTGGGGGGTGGTATTCCCCGGCGGCGGCGACCTTCCCCGCCATCCGTCCCAGCTCTACGAGGCGGTGCTCGAAGGGGCGCTGCTCTTCATCATGGTTCGCCTGGCAGGCAGACGCTCGACAATCACCTCGGTCCCCACCTGGACCTTCTGCGCCGGTTACGGCCTGTTCAGATGCATCGTGGAATTCTTCCGTCAGCCCGACGCCCAGATCGGGACCTTCCAGGGTCTCTTCTCCATGGGACAGTTGCTCAGCCTGCCGATGTTCCTGGCGGGGGCGGTCATGCTCATCCGGGTGATGCGCCGGAAGCCCGCCGCCGACCATCGCTGAAACAGCCGCGACAATCACTCCGGGAGCTGTTGACCGCGCAGAAAACAGCCATCAGATTTCCGCTTGGCAAAGCATCCCGTTGGACTATACTTCTTCATAATCAATTCAAAGGAGGGCGAACAACATGATCAGCAGGAAAATGGCGGATGCCTTGAACAAACACATGAATCTGGAGCTGTACTCGGCCCACCTTTACCTCTCCATGGCCTCCTGCTCCAACGATCTGGGATTGAAGGGTGCGGCCAACTGGTTCACGGTCCAGTACCGCGAGGAGATGACGCATTTCTTCAAATTCTACGGCTATCTGACCGAGCAGGGGATCAACATCGCGCTGACCGGCAGTGACGCCGTCCCCAACCAGTACGGTTCGCTGCTGGAGATGTTCGAAAAGACCTTTGCCCATGAGCAGATGATCACGAAATGCATCAACGAGCTGACCGAGCAGGCCGTCAAGGAGAAGGACCACGCCACCCAGATATTCCTCCAGTGGTTCATCACCGAGCAGATCGAGGAGGAGAACAACGACCGCGATCTGATCGCCAAGCTGAAACTGGTGGGAGACAACGGCCACGGCATCCTGATGATCGATTCAGAGATGGGACAGCGCGTCTTTGCCCCCCCTCCAGGCACACCGGTGATGATCTGAGAGGAAGTTATGATACTGTGACAGGAACGGGGGAAAGGGGCCGATCGTCAAGAGAGGTCGTGGAACGATCAAACAGCCTCATGCAGACGATTCCTCGCCCCTCTCATCCCGTCGCATATGGATACTATATTGCATTATGTCCGGTCTCACGCTTTCTTCCGGGATGTGGTGGGTCGCATACTGCTCGTGAACGATAGCCGGCATCCCTGAAAACAGCAAATAATCCGTTTCATCCTCCGCCAAGGTAAACGTTTATAAGGCTTTCCTTGTCCAGCCGGTTCATGGCCTTGATCTGCGTCTCTCTCCTGGTGGCGGAAGAGCGGCAATGACCGCTTTCGAGATAGACCACCCGCAGCGGTTGCCGGCCCCGAAAGAACTTGGCTCCCGTACCCTCTTTATGCTGTCGGAACCTGCGTTCAATATCGGTGGTGATCCCGGTGTAGAGGGAGCTGTCCGAACAGAGGATGATGTAGACCTTCCACTTTGTCGTCATCTGCCGGTTATCCTGGCGTCTGGATTTTTCCCAGTGGGGCGATTGGCGCAAATGGCGTATTTATGGCGCAATTGTGAAATATCACTATTCAAAAATCTTCCTCTTGATCAAAAGCCACTCGTTTCCCTTCGCCCCCTTCTTCAACCTTACAAGGGAGAACTCGCCCCTCAGGCGCGCTCCGTGCAGGACAAACGCGATCCGTCCCTTCAATAGTCCCTCCCCCATATCCCCGATCGGCTCGTATTCCCCTTGATCCCAGATGATCACCTCGCCCGCCCCGTACTCCCCTTTCGGGATCGTCCCCTCGAAGCTGCCGTATTCCAGGGAGTGGTCCCCGACCTGGATGGCGAGGCGCTTGTCGGCTGGATTCATGGACGGCCCCCTGGGTACCGCCCAGGACTTGAGGACACCGTCATGTTCCAGGCGGAAGTCCCAGTGGAGGCTGGAGGCGTGGTGTTCGTGGACGACAAAGCGGGGCATATTCTTAGAGGTTTGGTTTACTTGCCGATGGATTTTGGTGCTGCTGCTCCGCTACCGATCTCCTGATGGATCCCGGCCTGGCTGCCATCGATCTGTCCTTTGAAGTAGGCATCAGGATTGATATAGCTCCTGCTGCTGTATTATTTGCCGTTGACACAGAGAAACTATTTCCCTACTGTTTGTGCATGGGAAAAATATACATCGGCAATGGGTGGATAATCAAAGTGCAAGGTGCGGAACATCCGCCGGTGCATGCCCACCTGCTTCATCCTGATGGTAAAGCCGTGCTGTTTCTTGACGGTACGGTTATCAACTCCGGTGTCCCTTCCCGTGTCGTTGCCGAAGCTGCCGCGTGGATCGCCGATAACGGCTCCATCGTCATTGCTGCATGGAGAACGATGGGAAACCCTGAAAAGAGGTAAGCCATGAAGAAACAGACCCCCAGATTGCAAAACGTAACCATACTCCCGGATCTTGTGATTTCAGCAACCTACACCGACGGGAGAACTGTAACCGTCTCCATGCGTGATGTAATCAAAAACTATCCGGCATTTTCACCGCTGGAATCAGCCGAAGAATTTGCTTCTGTCCACATTGCCGACTGGGGCTTTTCCATGGAATGGAACTGTGGCTTGTCGCTCGATTGTGACCGTTTTTTTGAGCTTTCACTTGAACAATCCGGCATGATCGAAAACGTCCGCTTTCGAGAATGGCAGGACAGTCACGCCCTTTCCCTGGCCGAGGCTGCCAAGGCCATAGGACTTTCCCGCCGAACCATCAGTCAGTACCGCACCGGAGCCCGACCTGTCCCGCGGGTGGTTGCTCTTGCCTGTAAAGGGTGGAGTAACGAAAACGCGAAAAAAGCCGCATAAGCTCAGGCCTGTTTTACTCTTTGCAATCTGGATCACCTTGTCGCCCAGGGCGAAGGTGGTGCCGAATTTTCTGACCTTCGGTTCGGCGTTCAGCTACCTGGTCCCCAGGCCGCCGCAGTTCATGGGGGTCAGGATCTGGATGTCCTTTACCGGGTGCAGGCCGAAACGCTTGAAGCTCTCTTGCGCGTGTGAACTGCATTCATGTGGACTGCCCCCTGAACTGAACCGGGGTTGCCAGCGATTCGCCCGCCGTCTGCAGGTAGAGCATCCCTTCGGTGATGGTGATCTCCCAGGTCAGGTTCCGCTCGATGAGCGAGATCAGGCGCTTCAGGAAGGCCGGATCGACGGTCGCGATGCACAGGTTGGTGACGTTAGCCAGTTTCGGGAGCTGCAGCTTCTCCCAGTTGGGCAGGGCGTTGCCGCAGGCCAGCAGAGCCACCCGTTTTGCATGGCGGGCGACCTTGATCAGGCGCTCGGCTTCCGGCAGTCCGACCTCGATCCAGGCGATCACCCGGCCGTCGGGACTCTTCGACCAGAGATCCGGTTCGTCGCCGACGCAGATCCCCCGGGTGAACTGCAACCCCTCCTCGTGGAACAGGGCCAGGGCCAGCAGGCGGGCCACCAGTCGTTCCTCGGTTTCCGAGGGGTGGCGGGCAACGGTGGTCTGGATGGTTTCGTAGACCCCCCGATCGATATCGGATAGCTGGAGGTTTGCCCGGTAGATGGTGGATGGCAGGGCCATGTCAGGTCACTCGCTTTCCGCGGATCATTTTCGTCAGCAGCCGGTCCAGGGACGAGGCGAAACGCTGCCGGTCGGTGAGGCCGAACTGGCCCGGTCCCCCCTGGACCAGGCCGGCCGAACGGAGTTCCATCATCAGGTCCCGCATGGAGAGCCGCTCCCCGACGTTCTCCTCGCTGTAGACCTCGCCTCGCGGGTCCAGGGCAATGCCGCCCCTCTCAACCACCCTGGCCGCCAGGGGGATGTCAGCGGTTACCACCAGGTCGTCGCTTGCCATCTGCTCGGCGATGTAGTCGTCGGCCTGATCGAAGCCCTCCGGGACCGCGACCGATTCCACCAACCCGGTCTCATGTTTTGCCAGGCTCCGGTTCGCCACCAGCATGACCTTCAGGCTGAGCCGTCTGGAAGCACGGAAGACGATTTCCTTGATCACCCGCGGGCAGGCGTCGGCATCGATCCAGATTCTCAAGAGGAGTGCTCCCCGTTGATCCGGCCCTTCATGACCGAACCCGGCCTAAAGGTCAATATGCGACGGGAACCGATGGTCTCCCCAGTCTGGAGATTACGCCCCTTCCGATCCTTCTTTTCTTTCTCCACTAAATTGACGAACCCGGATATCTTCCGGGTCACGCCCTGTTCCAAGGTGGTTTTCATGATAGTTCAACCCGCCTTCCCGGGGCAAGCCCGATCGTTCTACCCCCAGCCCGATTCCACTTCCTATCAGCCCCGGATATCATTGGGCACCCCGCCAGACCCAGCCGGTCACTAAGCCGGCAGCGCCACAGAACCAGCCAGAAGACTGCTCAGAGATCTGAAATGGCAATCGGGAGATTTTCGAAACTTCCGGGTACCGGAGGAGGACTTTGCGAGGGGCATGACATCGAACAAAAAGGTTCACAAAATCAGCATAAAAACAAAACAGGCACTCAGCATATTACGCTAAGCACCTGTTTTTATTGGTGCGGTGGAATGGATTTGAACCATCACGAGGTTGCCCCCGCCAGCCCCTCAAGCTGGTGCGT
>CAZRPI010000051.1:0-2466 GCA_964601865.1 uncultured Pelobacter sp.
TCGGGAGAGGGAATTATTCGTAACGCAGGGAACAAAAAGAGCCCGCGGGAAATCATCCGCAGCATCATGGAGTTGTGCGCCGACTGTGACACCTGCCGGACCATGCTGGAAGAGGAGTGCGTATTCTTTCCCGAACTCTATCGGTTGTGGGACAGGGAAAGGGAGAGCGGAATTCCGGTTACCGACGCGGAAATGCGGAACCTGGTGAATCTCTGCACCATGTGCGGACTTTGTCCCTGCCCCAACATCCCGGCTGATGTGATGGCGGCCAAAAGCATGTACATCGATAGGGAAGGGCTCCCCCTGTCCACCAGGCTCCTGATCGATGTCCCGCGTCTGGCCCGTGTGTGTGGTGTCTTTCCACGGCTCATGAACAGCCTGTGTTCCAATCACGTTGCAGGCTCCGCCCTGCGTGCCCTCACCGGTGTCCATCCGGACCGGCAATTTCCGCCATTTCCGGACCGGAGTTTTTTCCAATGGGCCAGGGAGAAGGGACTGAACGAGAGAAAAGAGGGAGTGCGAACGGTGGCTTATTTTGCCGGCTGCACGGCCGGATATCTCTTCCCGCGGGTGGGCAGAGCCACTGTAGCCGTCCTGGAACATAATGGCGTGGCGGTTTACGTCCCGCCCCAGGAGTGCTGCGGCATGCCCTTCATGCTGGAAGGAGACCGCGGCTCCCTGCTGCGGCGCGTTCAGGCCAACATGGATCTGCTGCTGCAGTCGGTCCAAAAGGGGGATGACATCATATCTTCCTGCCCCACCTGCGGTTTTTTTTACAAGGTGCTTCTAAAGGAAAGGGCCTGCTACTCGGATGCCTACCAGAAGTCGGTGGGAGCAGGAGAAAACGAGTTGAAGGTTCCATTCCACTGTGGAGGCGAAAAGAAATACCATGTGTTCAATAAATCCATGTTCCGGCATGTATTGAAGGATGACGGCTGCTTTTCATCAATTGACCCTCTGTCCCGCGTGGCTCTGGCCGGGAATTTCCGCGATGTCGGTGAATATCTCGCCCGGCTCCAGGCGGAGGAGGGACTGGATACAGGTTTCCGGGAGATACCGGAACGGATGGTTTACTTCGCGCCCTGCCACCAGCGGGAGCAGAAGATCGGCAGCCCTTATCTGGAACTGTTGTCCCTGATTCCCGGTCTGCGGGTCGAGGCCGTGGGCGCCATGGACTGTTGCGGCATGGGGGGCAATTTCGGTTTCAAGGAAGAGTTCCATGATAACTCCCTCTCCATTGCGCAGCCCCTCATGGATAAAATCCGGAAACAGAATCCCCAGGCAATTATTACTGATTGCCTGAGTTGCCAATTGCAGTTCCGACACCTGTTGCCCTATCCGGTGTTTCATCCGCTGGAGATTTTGTCCAGGGCCTATGGATACCAAATAACCCGAACGACGCTGTCGTGTCATGCCAAGAAATGGAGTAGAATTTACAAAGTGAATCCATGAATAATCTTGATCGAAGATCAATCGAAAACAAGAACAATTCAGGTATTACAAAAAGAAATCGGCGTGTGAAGCATCACAGAAAAGTTCGGTTGATCGAGATTTACAAGGAGCTGGCCCATGAGTGATTTTCTGGAAACGACATACGACAAGTTTATATTCAAGGTGAAAAAGGGGCTGTACTACAGCAGGGACGATTTCTGGGCGGAGGTCCGGGGTGACGAGGCGGTGGTGGGGATCTGCGACTTCCTCCAGAAAGTCAGCGGAGACGTGGCGTATCTGGAAACGCTGGAGACGGGCGCCGCCATCAGGCAGGGGGATGAAGCGGGCAGGATCGAGACCATAAAATCCACCTTCGGAATTATCGCTCCGGTGAGTGGTACAATCATCGAGGTCAACCCGAAAATGGAATCGGCTCCCCACCTCATCAACCAGGAGCCCTACGGGACCGGCTGGATCTACCGCATCCGTCTCGCGGACTGGGCGGGCGACCAGCCGACGCTTCTCGACCCCGATTCCTACATGGCATTGATGCAGGAGAAAATCATTCAGGAGATGGAGAAAAAATGAAAAAACCAACCGGAAAAGTGGTGGTGATCCCGTGCAGCGGGATCGGGAAGGCTTACGGCGCGCTGTCCCGGGAAATCGCCTATGAACTGGCCGAGCGGGTGCGTCCGGACACGGTTCTGCTCACCTGCCTGCCGCTGGTCGTGACCGGTGACGCTGAGGCAAAGCAACTGGTGACCGACAATCCGGTGGTCACCATCGACGGCTGCCCGCTGGAATGCGCCCTCAAGAGCGTCGAGTTTCACGGGATCGAGGTTGCCAAGGCATACCAGACCGTCAGTTTTTACGCGGCTCACAGGGAGCTGAAACCCGAGGGAGTCGCTGAACTGAATGAGACCGGACGAAAACTCGCGGCTCTCGCCGCCGATGAAATTGCCGCGGAAATCGACACCCTGGCGGGCAAGGAGACCGAATGATGGAAAAACCACGAATCAAGGTCGGCATCGTATC
>CAZRPI010000051.1:2566-23086 GCA_964601865.1 uncultured Pelobacter sp.
ATCGCGGTTCAGGTCACGGCAGAGGAAATCGCCAGGGCGATTGATGAGGTTCTGGAGGGGAGGGGATAATGGCCCGCTACAGTAACAGGGTGGAATGGCGCGGCGAACATCGCGGCCATACCTGGTGCCAGAACGGCACGGAGATGGGGTTTTCCGCGCCGCCTGACCTCCATGGCCATCCAGATGTCATGACGCCGGAAGACGCATTCGTGATGGCGGGAAACACCTGTTATCACATGATGGTTCTCTGGGCCATGCAACGCTTTCGGGTGGAGCTGGTATCATTCCGGTGCGAGGCGGTGGGGGAGGTGGAAGAATTCCTGGACAGGACTTCCCGCTTCAAGACTCTGACCCTCTATCCGGAACTGGTGGTCAGGGGGGCATCACCGGAGGTCGTGCGGCGCGCCCTGGACCTGGCCCTGAAGTATTCGACCATCTGCCAGTCGTTCAATAGTGAAATCATGGTTGAACCGACTATTACGCTTCAATGACCGAGACTGCGCCTGAATGGCTTCTTGAAGAGATTCGCCGCGCCAAGAGGGGGAAACGCTCGGGTCCGTTCCGCCGGACGAACGGCGTAGTGAACGGCCTCAAGCTTCCCACGGTATGTGAAAGCGCCAGGTGCCCCAACCGGGGGGAATGCTTTTCCAATGGCACCGCGACGTTCCTCATACTGGGGAATGCCTGCACCAGGAGTTGCGCTTTCTGCGCCATTCCCCACGACCACTCGCCGCCGGCGCCCGATGATGGCGAACCGGAACGTCTGGCCCGGGCAGTGACGGCTCTCTCCCTCTCCCACGTGGTGATCACCTCCGTGACCCGCGATGACCTGCCGGATGGCGGCGCCGCGCATTTTGCGCGGGTGGTAACGGCGATACGCTCGCACTGCCCGGGAGTAACCGTCGAACTCCTGGTTCCCGATTTCCGTGGAGAGGGGGCGTCCCTGCTGACGGTCCTCAACTCCCAGCCGCATGTCCTGGCGCATAACATCGAGACCGTACCCCGGCTGTACGAAACCGTAAGGATGGGCGCCGATTACCGGCGTTCATTGCGGCTGCTGGAAAACGCCAAACGCCTGGCGCCGGGAGTTGCCACCAAATCGGGGATCATGCTCGGCCTGGGGGAACGGTCGGACGAGGTCGATGGGGTCCTGAGAGATCTGGCCGCAACCGGATGCGAGCTGCTGACCATCGGTCAATACCTGGCGCCCTCTCTGTCCAGCGCGCCGGTGCGGCGCTACCTTGATGCGGAGGAGTTCGACCGGTGGCGTGACAGGGCGCTGAACATGGGGTTCAAGCTGGTCGTTTCCGGACCGCTGGTGCGAAGCTCATACCGGGCATCCCGGTTCATGGAGGCACTCCGGTGAAAGCCTGGCGTCTGCTGGATACGGGCGCCCTGCCAGCCGCTCTCAACATGGGGGTCGACCTGGCGTTGCTGGAGCTGCACGCCCGGGGCCTCTCACCCCCCACGCTCCGCTTCTACCGCTGGTCTCCCCCTGCCATCTCCCTGGGATATTTCCAGCGGCGTCACGGCATCGATGCGGAGAGGTGCCGGGAGATGGGGCTGGATGTGGTCAGGAGAGCCAGCGGCGGGCATGCCGTTCTCCACTGGCATGACCTGACCTACTGCGTGATCGCCGGGGCGGCCGAGGGCATCTCCAGAGGACCGGCGGCCGCCTACGGGGTTGTCACCGGCGGTCTTCAGGCCGGTTTCAGTCTGCTGGGCGTTGAAACGGAGAGGCAGAGCGGGGATCTGAGCATGAGGAACGGGGATGTCTGCTTCATGCGTTTCGCTCCGGGGGACCTCCTCCACAGGGGCAAAAAGTTCGTCGGGAGCGCCCAGGCATGGAGGAGGTCATCCATGATGCAGCACGGTTCCATCGTCCTTGAGCCCCAGACGGAACACTGGGTAAGGCTGCTGGCCCGGAGCGATTCCGAGGCCGCGGGACTGCGGTCCCGGCTCGCATCCCGGACCACTTCGCTGGCCGAAATCACCGGCCGGACGGTGGAGCCTGAAGAGCTGGGGGATGCCATTGTCGCGGGGATGACGCAAACCCTGAAGGCGGAATTTACTCCCGGGGGACTGTCGGAAGAGGAATGGGCGCTGGCCCGCGATATGGCTTCACCGGCGATCAGTCCATCGAATGGCAGAAGAGGCCCGATGAGCGCAACTGGAGTTGCCGGGACGGGACGGTGAAAATTATTGCAAAACAGGATTTTTAATGGGAGGCTGTCATGCTGAAAAGGATTTGTCGTGAATGCGGAACCGAGATGATCAAAAAATACAATCCGGGCGAGATCGTGTTTTTCTGCGAAACCTGTGACAAAGAAACGGAGTACGACAAGGTTGAAGTCGAGCCGTACTGCCCGGACTGCGGAGGTGAAATCGAAGTCTGCCAGACATGCTGCGCCGGTTATTTCTGCAATACCTGCAATTCGCTCAAATCCAGCAAGAGACTCATCTGGAAGAAAGACGGCGTGGAAATACCTCTCAGACCCGCGGCCTCACGCTGCCAATCCACCTGATTGCCTGAAGCCGGTCCGGGGGTGGTGAAATTTGTGTACAGGCAAAACAGGAGACTCTCAGGTAATGGCCCAGTTCCCCATATCATCAGATAAAGAAGAATCCACTTCCATGAAAACCTGCGCAATCTGCGGAGAGGTGGTGGATCCGTGCGATTACCGCGTCAAGCAGTGCATCAAATGCGGTTCATGGTTCTGCTACAAGCATTTGGGACAGTACAAGGCCCAGTGTACTCTTTGCACGACTTATACGCTCAGGAATCTTTACGGAAGATGATTTTCGATTTGAGCGACACCGACACCGCAAGTCTCTGTCCCGTCTGCATGACACGGATACCGGCAAAACGAGCCTCCGAGGGAGATAGCCTGTACCTGGTCAAGGAATGCCCGGAGCATGGGAGGTTCAAGGCGCTGTTATGGCGGGGAGAACCGTCGGTGCATGGCTGGTCACGTCCCAAGGAGATCGTGCGGGCGGAATCACCGCATATTGGTACGGGCCTCGGCTGTCCCTTCGACTGCGGCATCTGCGCCGAGCACCGCCAAGAGTCGTGCACCGTCCTGATCGAGGTCACCGAACGCTGCAATCTTCACTGCTCGTTCTGCTTCGCCGACAGCAATCACCGGAACGCGCCCGATCCCAAACTGCCGGAACTTGGCGCCCGTCTCCGCTTCGCATATGAGAAAAGCGGCCCCAGAAACATTGTTCAGCTTTCAGGCGGCGAACCTACCATGCGAGATGATCTGCCGGAAATTATCGCCTTGGGGCGGAAGACGGGCTTCCCTTTTATCCAGCTCAACACCAATGGCGTCCGCCTTGCTGCTGATCGAGGGTATGCGGCGGAGTTGAAACACGCCGGCCTGTTCTCGGTGTTTCTCCAGTTCGACGGAACCGATAATCGGATCTACCGGGAGATCAGGGGTAAGGATCTGCTGAATGAAAAACTGCGGGCAATTGATCATTGCGCCGAAGCCGGTCTGGGAGTAGTGCTGGTGCCCACAATTGTACGGGGCATCAATACGGATAATATTGGCGCCATACTGAAACTGGCTCTGGGACTGGCGCCCGCGGTGCGTGGGGTGCATTTTCAGCCCGCCGCCTATTTCGGCCGCCACCCCTCCCCTCCGCCTCCCGGAGAAAGATTCATCCTTCCCGATCTGATGCGGGCCATCGAACAGCAGACGGACGGCCTGATCAGGGCTGACCAGTTCGTTCCTCCGGGAGCCGAGCATTCGCTCTGCTCATTCCACGGCAATTTCCTGCGTCAAAACGACGCCGGCCTCAAACCGCTCAGCAGACAGGCATTTGATTGCCGTTGTGGCAGCGGGCCCGACAATCGCGGTACGGGCAGAGCGGTTTCATACGTCGTCAACCAGTGGGCGGCTCCGAAACCGGTTTCCTGCTGCGGGGTGAAAGACAGCCTGGATGCATTCCTGGAGGATCACCGATCCAATACCTTCGCCATCTCGGCCATGGCATTTCAGGACGTCTGGAATCTCGATCTGGAGCGGGTCCGGGAGTGCTGCATCCACGTTGCGGCGCCCGATGGGCGCATGATCCCCTTCTGTCTCCACAACCTGACCTCCGCCGGGGGGACGCCCCTCTACCGGAAAGGCGTATGACACGCCTGAAGTCCCTGGAACCGTGGACAGCAGCAAAGATCGATCCGGACCAAAGAAACAACGCTCAGGACCTCTCAAGAGGCAATCCCGCAATATTCACGACATTCGAGATGTTTTTTAAAGTTTTCCTCTGAATGGTTGCCTTTGAAAATGTTCCTCAATGCCTGGTATTGTACAACTACTTGAAATTGTTGGGGCTTCGCCGGGTGGTAAGGCGCCGGATTCTGATTCCGGCCTTTCCGGGTTCGAATTCCGGCGCCACGACCGGGAAAAAAAAGGATTTCAGGCGTAATTGCTTGAATACCTGTTTATCTTTTGTATAATCTTTCCACCTTCGATCCAGCATTTTCCCGAATACGAGATGCTTTCCCGACTGCCGTTGCCTGGAACGTCCGAATCATGGCGTTTTTGGGGATTTCAACGACCCAGTCAGTCCACCCCGCATCCACGGCACGGTTTACGGTCGGCGCCGCGTTCCGGCGCGAGGACCGGTTCGCCTTTGAACCATCATTGTATTCGCAGGGCATGGTATTCTGTGATTGGTTGCCTCCCCCCATTATTCGTCATGTAGTGCCGGTCCCCCTTCGTACAGGCATATAATGGAACTCAGCCGGTTTGAGGCGTGTTATGCTCAGGTTTCCATCCGTCATGAACAAGCGTATTCTGATCCTGGTTGCCCTGGTGACGGTTCTGTTTACCGGGAAAACCATTCTGGATATCTTTTCCGACCGTAAACAGGTCGTTATCTCTTCGGAGAGGCTGTCACGCGGATTCGCCAGCGCGCTCAACGAGCACGCCATACGTACGTTCAGCAATGCGGAAAACACCCTGGACACGCTGATCCGGGATATCCGGAGGCTCCCGCGAGGTGGGATCTCCCGCCGGGAAGAGCGGTTCCACCGGTTGCTCGCGTCCCACAAGTCCAGGAGTCCGGTAAGCCCCCTGCTTTTTGTCGTGGCCGGCGACGGCCGACTCGGGGCGGCATCCTCCGAATATCCCGTCAGAAAGCTGGATCTGTCGGACAGCGAGTACTTCCGGTACCATATGAAGAGTCCCGCTGGGGGGGTGTTCATAAGCCGTCCCCTGAACAGCCGACTGACCGGTTCCAGACAGATCTGCCTGACGAAACGCATCTCCAATCCGGACGGCACTCTGGCCATGGTGGTTGCCATCTCCGTTGACCCGCTCTATTTCAGCGACTTTTACCGGACCATTGAGCTGGGAAAGCATGACCGGATTTTTCTGTTCCGCAGGGACGGCGCCACCCTGGCCCTCGAGCCGTTCAACGAAAAATTCATGGACCGCTCTTTCCCGTCCTACCGCCTGATCGGAAAAGAGTGGGGTGGAAATGCGCATGCGGGAACATTCCGCATGAAAGATGGAACCCTGGATGGAACCAGGAGGATCGTGTCCTACCGGTTCTCGGATTCATATCCGGTCGTCTCGGTCATTTCTCTGCGGGAGCACGACATGCTCGCGCGCTGGAGAATCCGCTCCATAAAGAGCGCCGGCGGAGCTTTCCTGCTGATGGCGCTGGTGGGCACGCTGGGCCTGCTGGTCTACCTGCAGATCAGGGAACTGAAACAGAGCGAGGACAAATACAGCCTGATTGCCACTACCGCCAATGAGGGGTTGTGGATGCTGGACGCCGAATCGCGGATCACCTATGTGAATCCCCGCGTGGCCGACATGTTCGGTTATCAGCCGGAGGAAATGATCGGGCGCCCCATCGGCTCTTTCATGTGTCAGGATGAACTTCAGGATCATGAGGAGAGAATGCGGCTCCGCAGACAGGGCGTTTCGGAGCGGTACGAACGTCGTTTCCGGCACAGGGACGGCGCGGAGGTCTGGACGGTGGTTTCCGCTGCGGCGCTCATGGACGAAGAGGAAGGTTACCAGGGGGTCGTGGCCATGTGTCTCAACGTCACCGACCGCAAAAAGAGTGAGCAGCGCCAGGCGCGTCTTGAGAAAGAGCTGCGGCAGGCCCACAAAATGGAGGCGGTGGGCATTCTCGCGGGTGGTATGGCCCATGATTTCAACAATCTGCTCCAGTCGATCACGGCCTATGTTTTTCTCGCGAAAATGAGCATCGCACCGGACGAAGAGGCCCAGGAGTATCTCCATGAAGCCGAAAAAATCGCCAACCAGGCTTCGGAACTGGGACAGCGCCTGTTGATCCTTTCCAAGGGCGGAGTGACCATGCTGCGCGCCGCCTCCCTGCCGCCCCTCATCCTGTCGCAAGTGGAGCCGATACTGGAGGGAACTTCCGTAGAAGGTGAGTTCGAACTTCCGGAGGATATGCCGCTGGTCACCATCGATGAAGCGCTTATCATCCAGGTTATCTCCCATCTGGCGACCAATGCGGTGGAAAACATGCCGCAGGGCGGAGTGCTCCGTATTTCCGGCAGAACAATGATGGTAAGTTCAAAGCATGAACTCCCCATTCCGGCCGGAGAATATGTGCTCGTTTCGTTCAGCGATACCGGCGACGGCATCCCTGCCGCCAATCTGCCCAAAATTTTTGATCCCTATTTCTCCACCAAGGAGAGCCGGACGGAAAAGGGTATCGGTCTCAGCCTGGCTCTCTGTCATACGATCATCAGAAAGCACAAGGGGATGATTACCGCCTCGTCCCTTCTGGGCAAGGGTACGACCATCAGTTTCTATCTGCCCGTAGCCGGAGACGAGACCGCTTCTCCGCTCTTTTCGCGGTGTCAGTAGCCGCCATTGTCAATTTCTGCGCACATCCCGCGCCAAGGTTCCAATCATCATGCTCATCGTTCTTGTCGCCGTCCATCCCTATCCATCACCCCAGGCCGTGCCGCTGGCCAATGCCTTCCTGCGGAGTTATCTGGATGCCAGCGCCGTCAGCGGCTCACCGGTCGAAGTCGTCCTGCGGGATTACTTCCTCGACGGCGACCTCTCAGATTGCATCTCCGAACTTGCCGCCCTGAAACCGGCGCTGATCGGCTTTTCCATGTACGCCTGGAATCGGGAACGGTGCCGAAGCATTGCTCTCGGAGTACGCGGACTGACGCCGGATGTCCGTTTCTTTGCCGGCGGACCGGAGGCAACCGCCGATCCGCCGGGTGTGCTGGAAGAACTCCTGTTCGACTTCCTGGTTGTGGGGGAGGGGGAGGAAACCTTCGCCGTGATCTGCGCGAGTATCGCCAGAGGGGAGGATTTGACGGGAATCCCCGGCGTCGCCACGCTCGGCGGGAACGGCTTTCGACTCACGCGCCGCAGTCCCCTGGAAGAACTGGACGCCATACCATCCCCCTGGTTGACGGGCGTTCTGGACGCCCGTCAGTATGGGGGTGTTCTGTGGCAGTTGTCACGGGGGTGCGGTTTTGCCTGCGATTTCTGCTTCGATTCGCATGGGGAAAGGGGGGTAAGGTGTTTTTCCCCTGGCAGGATCGAAGCCGAGTTGCGTCACTTCGCGGAACTTGACGTTCCTCAGGTCTTCGTGCTCGACTCCACCTTCAACCGGGATGTCGGGCGCGCGAAGGCAATCCTGAGGATGATCGGGAAACATGCTCCCAGGATCCATTTCCATTTCGAGGTGCGTTGTGAGTTCATCGACCGTGAAATGGCCCGGCTTTTCGGCGGGATATGCTGCTCTCTCCAGATAGGCCTGCAGAGCGCGGACCCGGCCGTGTTGAGGGAAGTGGGCCGTAAATTCAGCCGGGAAACGTTCGTGGAGAGAGTTTCGCTCCTGAACGAAACCGGCGCGGTGTTCGGCTTTGACCTGATGTACGGCCTGCCTGGCGACAGCCTGCCCGGTTTCCGCGAGAGCATGGACTTTGCCCTGGCGCTCTATCCGAACCACATGGATATCTTCCCGCTTGCCGTCCTGCCGGGAACCCCCCTGGCCGACCGGAGTGAAGCCCTGGGCCTGCGCCATCTTCCCCGGCCGCCTTACACCCTCCTCTCTTCGCCGACGTTCGGTCCGGCTGATCTGGCAAAGGCGCGGCAGCTCGCGCTTGCCTGTGATCTCTTCTATTCCCGGGGCAAGGCGGTCGCCTGGTTCAACAGCGTCATGGTTGCCCTGGAAATGAAACCTTCCGTATTTCTGGAACGCTTCGGTCACTGGCTTCTGAACGGGAAGGGTGAAGATGTCAGGGAGGAGGATCTGGATGATGACAATGTCTGGTTGCTGCAGCGCGCGTTCCTGTGTAAAATGTTCGAGCCCGATGGATTGAGAAGCCTGTTGCCGCTGGTTCTGGATCTGGTCGATTATCATCACCACTATGCAGCCGCGATGTCCTCTCCGCCACTGGCGCCCGCCGACGGGCGGTTCCCGGAGCCGTCACAATTGCTGGAGAATGCCGCGCACCTGGCGCCGTCGGCTCGACTGGCGAAATTCTCCCACGAGATTCTGGATATTCTGGAAGCGGGTGAGCCTGATATCAGGGAGTTTGTCCTCCAGGCGGAAAAGTGCCCATCCTGGGCGGTGATTTATCCGCGCCGCGACGGTGTGGCCACCGAGTCCCTCATTGAGCCGTACTTCCGGCTTCTTGAGCTTGCGGACGGGCATACCCCGTGCGGCCGCATAGCCGCAGCCATCGGGCTTCCCGATGATGACGCCATGTCATTCCTTGAGTTTGCCGCGGAGGAGGGAATCCTGATCTTCCATTGCTGTGGGGGATGAACCTCCGTTTTCCGCTACACTATTCACGAAAATTGTCTATACTTTTTGCAAATGAATCTATTCATATCGTATGACTCCCGCTCCGGATCGTTATACGCAACGGATGTACAATGCGCACAATCAGCGGAAACCTGAGCCTCATGTCGGTTATGGATGTTATCCAGTGGGCCGAAGCAAACAAGCGAACCGGCACCCTGACCCTGAACCGGGATAACCGCCAGAAGAAGTTCTACCTGCAGGACGGCCAGATCAACTTCGTCTGGTCCGACTGCGAAGGGGAACGTATCGCCGATTTTCTGCAGTTCGAAACGGTTGTGAGCCAGAAGAAACTGAGCGAGGCCCTTTCCGACTCCGAGATGCTGGGACTTCCCTTCATCGGCTATCTCTATTCGGAAAAAATCATCAGCAAGCCCAAGCTGGAAGAAGTCCTCTGGCAGGTTGCCGAGGCGGCGCTGCTGAGTGCGCTCGGCTGGGAAACGGGCACGTTTGAATTTATCGACGAGCTCCCCGGTTTCGTCCAGAACGGGCCGGTAAAACTGAGTTCAACCCAGGTCCTTCTGGAGTCGGTTCAGAAGTTTGACGAATCCCGCCAGAAAAGCCAGGTGGATTCCAGGCGGGTTGTTGCCGAAGTCGTGCAGCAGATTGAGCGGGGTAATGTTGATCTGCCCCCCATTCCCGATATCATGCAGCGGATTGCGTCAAAGATCGACAGCGCCAACGTATCCATTGACGAGATCGTCGCCTGCATCACCGACCAGATACTCGCGTCAAAAATTCTCAAGATCTGCAATTCCCCCTATTACCGCAGGACCGGGAGGGTCTCGACCCTGCGGGACGCGATCCTGTTCATCGGATTCAAGTCGCTGATCAGCATCGTCACCGTTCACGCGCTCAGCAGTTTCAGCCCGAGGAACGCCGCAAAAATCAGGCAGGTCCTGCAGCATTGCCTCGTCTGCGGCATGATTGCCCGGCAGATTGCCCAGGACATGCGCGGAGACTACGAACAGGCGTTTATCTGCGGGCTGCTCCACGATGTGGGCAAGACCATGATGCTGGAGATGCTGTCCGATTACATGCTGTCGGATGAGATGCGTGTAGCGCTCATCAGGAACCACCATGCCGAGATCGGTTACCTGCTGGCGCGGAAATGGAATTTTGACGAAACCATCCAGAGCTGCATCCGCTTTCACCACTCGCCGGAACAGGCCGAAATGTACGGCAATCAGGTTGAGGTGGTGTATCTCTCAAACATCATGGCCTACAGCAACTGCCAGATGGATGACATCGACCAGAGCGGACTCAGGACAATAGACCTGAAGAAGCTTAATGTTTCAGAGCTGTTGGAACGGGTGGACGATCTGGATGAGTCGGCGCGGGAAATAATCAATTCCTGATGCACCGGCCCGGCGAGCGACGGCGGGAAAAACGCCGACGATTTTTGTGTCAAAGAAGTTGCAATTTCCTTTGTGGTTTAGTATATGATTCTTTTGCTTTTTTGATTTGTCAGATTTTTGGGCGCGTGAAAGGTGAAATACGGAAATGCAGGATTCGATCAAAATTTTCAGTGGCAATTCAAATCCGCAGTTGGCGCAGGATATTTGCACGAGTCTTAATGTCCAGCTTGGCGCCGCCCGGGTGCGGACTTTTTCCGATGGCGAAATCATGATTGAGATCGGTGAAAATGTCCGTGGTCGCGATGTTTACGTGATCCAGTCCACCTGCGCGCCGACCAACGACAACCTGATGGAATTGCTCATCATGACCGACGCCCTGAAGCGGGCCTCGGCCGCGACCATTACCGCCGTGATGCCTTACTACGGGTATGCCCGGCAGGATCGCAAGGCTGCGCCGCGCACTCCCATCACCGCGAAGCTCGTGGCCGACCTGATCGCCACCTCGGGCGTTGACCGGGTTGTGACCATTGACCTGCATGCCGGACAGATTCAGGGTTTTTTCAATATTCCGGTGGACAATCTCTATGCGGCTCCCGTGATACTCAACTACCTGAAAGACCGCTTCGATAACGAGCAGGTGGTCATGGTCTCTCCTGACGCCGGCGGCACGGAACGGGCCAGGGCTTTTGCCAAACGCCTCGGCTGTACGCTGGCGGTTATCGACAAACGCCGCACCGGCCCCAACGTCGCCCAGATCATGCATCTGATCGGGGATGTTCGCGGAAAGGTGGCTATTCTGCTGGATGACATGGTCGATACGGCCGGGACGCTGACAAAGGCCGCCAAGGCCCTGAAGGATAACGGCGCCAAATCGATCTTCGCCTGCGCGAGCCATGGCGTGCTCTCCGGTCCGGCCATCGATCGCATTAATGAGTCTGAGATCGAGGAAATCGTGTTGACGGATACCATTCCTCTGTCCGGGAAACAGGAGTTGTGCCCCAAGGTGCGGGTGCTTTCCGTGGCCGCCCTCCTGGCGGAGGCCATCAGGCGGATTCACCAGGATGAATCGGTCAGCTCGCTGTTCGTATAGGCATTTCCGGCCCGTCTGGCCGGAAGAAAGAGTGATGTACGGATTGATTTCGTTGACAATAAAATAAGTTGTGCGTGGGCATTGCCCAGCACCAGGAGTGGAGGCAGGTATGCAACAGAAACAGATGAACGTTGAGCTCAGATCGAAAACCGGGAAGGGTATCAGCCGTCAGCTCAGGCGCGCCGACAGGGTTCCGGGAGTGGTATACGGAAAAGGCATGGATCCGATGCCGGTCAGCGTGAGCAGCATTGATCTGCAGGCAGCCATGGCCGGAGAGGGCGGCCAGAACAATCTGATCACTCTGGTGGGTGGCGGCAGCCTTGACCAGTCCATGGCCATCATCGCCGACCTGCAGCGCGACGCCCTCAAGGGAACCTACAGGCATGTTGACCTGCATTGCATTAACATGAACGAGAAGCTGCGCCTTACCGTGCCGGTCGTTCTCAAGGGCACCGCCATCGGCGTCAAGGAGGGAGGCCTTCTGGACTTTTCCCACCACAACCTCCATGTGGAGTGTCTGCCGGGCAATATTCCCGACCATATCGAGATCGACGTGACCAATCTCGGTATTGCCCGTTCCGTTCACGTGAGCGAAATCGTACTTCCCGAGGGAGTCAAGGTGCTTGATAATCCCAAGACCCCGGTGGTGAGCGTACTCGGCAGAACCAAGGAAGAGGAAGCGGCGGCCGAGGCCATCGCGGAAACGGAAGCCTGACCGGGAATTCAGCATCTTTCATGAATATGTATATTATAGCGGGGCTGGGGAATCCCGGCTCCACCTATCAATGGACCCGCCACAACGCGGGTTTCCTTTTTTTGGACCGTCTGGCCCACCTGGAGGGGATTGCCATAGCCCGCAAGACTTTTTCCGGGCTGGCGGGGGAGTGGAAACGACGGGATGACCGCCACATTCTGCTCAAGCCGCAGACCTTCATGAATCTGTCGGGGCGCTCGGTCATGCAGGCTCTTCAGTTCTACAAGCTCCCCCTTTCGCGGCTGCTCGTGGTTCACGACGAACTGGATCTCCCCTTTGGTGCCGTCCGCTTCAAGCAGGGGGGGGGGCATGGGGGGCACAACGGCCTGCGTTCCATCATGGAGCAGCTCGGCAGGGGCGATTTCCTCCGGCTGCGCATCGGGATCGGCAGGCCGCTGCACGGCGATACCGTCAACTACGTGCTCGGCGTCATCCCGCCGGACCAGATGGAAGTCCTGCCGCGCATTCTGGATGGCGGGCTTGAGATGCTGGAAATGATGCTGGACCAGGGACTGCCAAAGGCCATGAGTCTGTTTAATAATAGAAACTATCTTGAAGGCTGAAGGCAGAATGTTGAAGTAATCTTGATATGCCGTTATGTCTCCCCCATCTGTTTTCGTTTTACCTTCAGTCAGTTATTTTGAATCATTTTCGAGAGGTTTTCACATGGGTTTCAATTGCGGTATCGTCGGTCTCCCCAATGTGGGCAAATCCACCATCTTCAACGCACTGACCTCGGCCGGCGCCGAATCCGCCAACTATCCGTTCTGCACCATCGATCCGAATGTGGGCATCGTGCAGGTGCCCGACTCCCGCATGGACCGGCTGGCGGCCATCGTAAATCCGCAGAAAATCCAGCCCACCACCATTGAGTTCGTGGACATCGCCGGCTTGGTGAAGGGGGCGAGCGCGGGCGAGGGGCTCGGTAACCAGTTTCTGGGCCATATCCGCAGCGTCGATGCCATCATCCATGTGGTTCGCTGTTTCGATGACGATAATGTGGTGCATGTCAGCGGCCGGGTGTCGCCGGCCGCGGATATCGACACCATTCGTACGGAGCTGGCCCTTTCGGATCTGGAGACGGTCGAAAAGAAATGCCAGCGCACGGAGAAGGCAGGGCGCGGCGGAGATCGCAAGCTGAAGGATGAGGCGGCGTTTTACCAGAAGGTCAGGGAGCTGCTCGATCAGGGCGTGAGTGTGCGGGGCGCGGCCGAGAACGAGGATGAGCGCGTCTGGTTGCGCGACCTGCACCTGTTGACCGACAAGCCGGTCCTTTATGCGGCCAATGTTTCGGAGGATGATCTGGCCGGTGAGCATCCCTTTGTTGCCCAGGTGCGTGACATCGCGGCCCGGGAAGGTGCGGGAGTCGTGGTGATCTGCGGCAAGCTGGAGGCCGAGATCTCGGAACTGGATGGCGAGGAAAAGCAGGCCTTTCTCATTGATATGGGGCTTGAGGAACCCGGCCTGGACCGTCTGATCCGCAGCGGTTACGAACTGCTCGGTCTGATTACCTATTTCACGGCCGGTCCCAAGGAGGTGCGGGCCTGGACCATAACCCGGGGCACAAAGGCGCCCCAGGCGGCCGGTGTCATTCACACCGATTTCGAGAAGGGATTCATCCGGGCCGAGGTGATCGCGTATGACGATTACATTGCCTGTAACGGAGAAGCCGGGGCCAAGGAGAAGGGGCTGATGCGACTGGAGGGGAAAGAGTACGTCGTCAGGGATGGCGATGTGATGCACTTCCGCTTCAATGTCTGATCCGGGAGCCGGACACGAAAAAAACCACCGTCGGCCATGACACGCCGGTTAACGGTGGTTTTTCTTTTCCGCCCCGGTCGGGGGACTCAGTATATTGAATAGTTCGCCGGATCCGAGAAAAGTTCCTTGAGGAACAGGTTGTTCAGGTTGTGTCCGGTCTTGTTGGCCTCCACCTTTCCCAGGATGCGGTAACCGCTGGTGTACAGATCGCCTATCAGGTCGAGAGTCTTGTGGTTGACCAGCTCCTTCTTGTAGCGCAAGCCGTGGGGGTTGACGATGCTGTCCTCCCCGATGGCCACCGTGTTATCCAGGTTAGCCCCCTTGGCGAGGCCGGCCTTCTGGATCGCTTCCCATTCTTCAAGGAACCCGAAGGTCCTGGAGTTGATGATCGAGAAGGCGTTCTCCACATCCATGACCCTCTTTCTCTGCTTGCCCACCGGTTGACGGAACTCGATGGACATGGTGATGTCCAGGGTGTTGAGGGGTTTGGCCCGGACCCAGGAGTCGTTGCGGCTGACCTCCACCGGACGGAGTATTTTCAGGTAGACCCCGGTTTCCGGGAATTCGTAGACCCCGGCCTTCCACATCCCCTGGTAGAATTCCCAGGCGGATCCGTCCATGATCGGTACTTCCGGGCCGTCGATGTAGACCAGGCAGTTGGTGATCCCTGAAAAGTAGAATGCCGCCATCAGGTGTTCGATGGTGGAAACGGATGAACCGCCGGAGGCGATGAGCGTAGAAAGACGGGTGTCGGCCACCATGTCGTAGCGCGCCGGAATGATATTGCCGTTGTGGACAAAGGCGATGCCGAATTCCCGGCGGGGAATGAATTCCAGATTGACTTCCCGTCCCGAGTGGACGCCGATTCCCGTGATCTTGAAGATGCTGTTGATGGTAGTCTGACGCTTTATCATGGCGGGACTATGGCAGATTTCAGCGGAGCCGTCAAGCAGAGACGTCCGGCCCGGACCTCTCCAGAGCCTTCTTCAGCGCGTTGTGCTCCTGCGCCAGTTGATCGTATTTGCGTTCCAGTTCGCGGATCTGATCGAACAGGCACGCAATGGCCCTCGCTTCGGGGTCGGGGAGGTCGGCGTGCTCAAGGTTCGCCCGCCCCTCCACCCGCTTCCGGGAAAGCACCGCCTTGCCGGGGATGCCGACCACGGTAGCGTTTTCGGGCACCTCCTTCACGACTACCGAATTGGAGCCGATTCTGGCGCCCCGGCCCACCGTGAACGGTCCGAGCACCTTGGCTCCGGAGCCGACCACCACATCGTCCTCCAGCGTCGGGTGGCGCTTGACCCTGTCCCAGGTGACGCCACCCAGGGTCACCCCATGGTAGAGGGTGACGTTGTCGCCGATTTCAGCGGTTTCTCCGATTACCACACCCATGCCATGGTCGATAAAGAACCTGCGGCCGATTCTGGCGCCGGGGTGGATCTCGATACCGGTCAGAAAACGGCCGAGATGCGAAATGAAGCGCCCCAGCAGGAAAAAATCCATTACCCAGAACCAGTGGGCGATGCGGTAGATCCAGAGCGCGTGCAATCCGGGGTAGCAGAGCAGGATTTCCAGTACGCTGCGGGCTGCCGGATCGCGATCGAAAACCGACTTGATATCTTCGCGGATATTGTTGAACATGGCGAAGCCACCTCTTGTTACGGCAACAGGGTATGGTTATACCGGTAACATACCCTACAAAAAGTGTCAAATTAATCGTGCCATCAATTCCGGCGCCGGAATTTGGTTTGCTCCTGGCAACAAATCTGACATAAACATACTATCCGGTCCAGGCAGGTTTGACACCAACCCAGTTTCCGAAAGGAAGAACCCCCAATGGCTCCGAATGAATTCCAGTATCAGAAACCTTTTCCGCTCGACCGGGATGAGACGAGGTACCGCAGACTCGCTGGCTCCGAAGAATACGTTTCGGTCGAGCATTTCGCCGGCACGGATGTCGTGCGGGTCAGGCCGGAGGCGCTTGCCATCCTGGCGCACGAGGCCATGAGGGATGCCTCTTTTCTTCTCCGTTCGTCCCACAATGAGCAGGTTGCCGCCATTGTCGCCGATCCGGAGGCGTCGCCGAACGACAGGGGAGTCGCCCTGGCGTTTCTTCGCAACGCCGAGATTGCGGCGCGCTTTGAATTGCCCCTCTGCCAGGATACCGGCACTGCCACGGTTGTGGCGAAAAAGGGGCAGCGGATCTGGACCGGGGTCAGGGATGAGGAGTGGATTTCCAGGGGAATACATAAGACCTATACCGAGGAAAATCTGCGTTACTCGCAGGTCGCTCCCCTGGACATGTACACCGAGATCAACACGGGTGACAACCTCCCCGCCCAGATCGACATCACGGCAACGGACAGTGACTGCTACGAGTTTCTTTTCCTCGCCAAGGGGGGCGGTTCCGCCAACAAGACCATGCTCTTCCAGGAAACCAGGGCCCTCCTGACGCCGGAGAGGCTGGAACGGTTCCTGGTGGAAAAGATGAAGAGCCTCGGAACCGCCGCCTGTCCTCCCTACCACATCGCCTTTGTTGTGGGTGGGACCAGCGCCGACGCCTGCCTGAAAACCGTAAAGCTTGCCGCCGCCAGGGAGCTCGATGCCCTGCCAATAACCGGAAATCGCTATGGCCGGGCGTTTCGCGACCTTGAGCTGGAAAAGAGGCTGCTGGAGGCGACCAGGAAATTCGGAATCGGCGCCCAGTTCGGAGGCAGCTACTTTGCCCACGACGTGCGCGTCCTCCGCCTTCCCCGCCACGGGGCCTCCTGTCCGGTCGGCATGGCCGTCTCCTGTTCCGCCGACCGCAACATCAGGGCCAGAATCACCAGGGAGGGGCTCTTTGTCGAGGAGTTGGACCGCAATCCCGGCCGGTTGATCCCCGAGAGGTTCCGCGGCAGGCATGAGCATGGCGTGAAGATCGACCTGAACAGGCCGATGGAACGGATTCTGGAGGAACTGTCCGGATACCCGGTCGCCACCCCGCTGCTCCTGTCCGGAACCATTATCGTGGGGCGCGACATCGCCCATGCCAGGTTCAGGGAGATGCTGGATGCCGGCAAGCCGCTCCCCGAATACCTCAGGAAATACCCCATCTACTACGCCGGCCCTGCCAAGACTCCCAGGGGGAGGGCCTCCGGTTCCTTCGGCCCCACCACCGCCGGCCGTATGGATTCCTACGTGGAGCTGCTCCAGGCAAACGGCGGTTCCCTGATCATGATCGCCAAGGGTAACCGCAGCCGGCAGGTGGTGGAAGCCTGCAGGATGCATGGAGGATTCTATCTGGGCTCCATCGGCGGGCCGGCCGCCGTTCTGGCCGAGGAGAATATCAGACGGATCGAGTGCGCGGATTTTCCCGAATTGGGGATGGAGGCCGTCTGGAAGATTGAAGTCGAGAATTTCCCGGCCTTTATTCTGGTGGATGACAAGGGGAATGACTTCTTCGAACGGCTCGGGTTGTGAAACCGGCCGGCAAACCGGGGTAAACATGGCTGTTCCCCCGGTTTGCCGATCCGTAAGCCGATCCGGTTGCTTACGAGATTTCTTCGAGCAGCCGTTCAAGCCCGGCCGGATCGTTGACCGGCGGCCGGCAGGCCTGCCTGGCGCAAACGTATGCGGTGGGGCGGCCATCTACTGTCCGGTACTCTCCCTGGTCCCCGTCATCTCTGAACCTGAGCACGAGACCGGGCAGATACCTGGCGTGGATGGCTCTCAGCATCTCTTGTGTGGCCGGGCTCTCCCCGGTGCCGACCAGGGTGATCTCCACGTCCGGTCCCAGATGGAAGTCGAGGGCATTTACCATCTGGATGTGCCCGACGGGTTGAAGCCCGAGGTTCCCCATGCATGAGTTCAGGCACTTCTCAGCCGCATCGGTCAAGCTGTCGTTGAAGGTGATTTTTCCCAGCCTGAACAGGCAGAGGCAGGCAATGGAGTTTCCGGACGGGATCGCGCCGTCGTAGACACTCTTCATTCTCACGAGGATTTCGCCCGTATCCGAACCGGTATCGAAGAAACCGCCATCCGTCCCGTCCAGAAACAGCTTCAGGAGTTCATCCGCCAGCATGAGTGCCCGGTCCAGATACCCGCGTTTTCCGGATGCCTGGTACATTTCCGTCATGCCCCAGCATAGAAAGGCATGGTCCTCCAGAAACGCGGGGACGGAGACCTCTCCCAGATGACAACTCCTCAACAGCCGCCCGCTCCGGTCGCGAAGGTTTGATTCCACGAATCGCGTCGCCTTTTCAGCCGCGTCCAGGAAAAGCGCGTCACCAGTTATCGCCGCTCCACGGGCCAGAGCCGCGATCATGAGCCCGTTCCAGGCGGTTATGATCTTCTCGTCACGAAACGGCATCGTCCGGGTTTTGCGGGCTTCCGCGAGTCTTGTGCGGGCGGCGGCCAGAAGGGTCGCGAGTTCTTCCGGGTCCAGGCTCCTTTCCCTGGCGATCATTGCCGGCGACACCGGTACGTGCAGGACGTTGCTTCCCTCGAAATTGCCGGTCTCCGATACGCCGAAGACCTGGCAGAAAATCCGGCTCGATTCCTCATCCAGCAGGTTTTCAACTTCCCCGCGGGTCCAGAGGTAATACTTCCCTTCGACTCCCTCGGAATCCGCGTCAAGACCAGAGTAGAACCCCCCTTCGGGCGAGGTCATTTCACGCAGGACGAATGAGAGGGTCTCGGCTGCCGTTTCCCTGAGGTAGTCGTCACCGAATGCCTGGAAGGCCTCCAGGTAGGCCATGGCAATCAGAGCCTGATCGTAAAGCATCTTTTCAAAATGCGGAACCAGCCACTTCCGGTCCACGGTATAACGGTGAAAACCGGCGCCGAGCTGGTCGAAGATGCCGCCGTCGCGCATGGCGCGCAGGGTGAGCCCCACGATCTCCTCGATGTCGTTGTTTCTGGTCCTGTGCCACATGCGTAACAGAAAAGAGATGTAGTGGGGGAGGGGAAACTTGTTTTGCCCGCCGAAACCACCATACATGGGATCGTACATGCTTTGCAGGCTTGCCAGGGAGGTGTCGAGGATCTCGCCGAAATTGGTTTCGGATGACCTGATGGTTGTCATTTCTTCGAAGGCCCTGGTAATTGCGACGCAGTTTTCCTCGATGATTTTCCGGTTGGAATGCCAGACCTCCGTCAGTTTTTCCAGCGTATCGATGATCCCGAGGACTCCGTTGCGGCTATTCTTGGGAAGATAGGTTGCCGCATGGAAGGGTTTACGGTCCGGGGTCAGAAAAACGGTCAGGGGCCATCCCGTGTTGCCCCCGGTCAGAATTGCCGCCGCCGTCATGTAGGTGGAATCGATATCGGGCCGTTCCTCCCGGTCCACCTTGACCGGAATCACGCAGCGGTTGATTACCTCAGCCACCTCCGGGTCCTCGAAAGATTCGCGGGCCATGGCATGGCACCAGTGGCAGGTCGCATATCCGATGGAGAGCATGACCGGCTTGTCTTCCCGGGCCGCCCTGTCAAACGCCTCATCTCCCCACTGGTACCAGTCCACGGGATTGTCGGCGTGCTGCAGCAGATAGGGGCTGGTGGCAAAGATCAGCCGGTTGAATCCGGCGCCGCCATCGGGTGGCAGGGAACTCCTGTCCAGATCCCTGAATCTTTTGATTTTAGAATTTTCCGTGTTTTCCTTGAAGGCGTTCTCCATGGTCTTTCCTCCCTGGCCGAGGGCTGTTCGAGCGTTTGCAGGGTATTATATCAGAGTTGGGAGCATGTGCGGGGAAAGGGGTCATAACCGGATACCGCTCGGTATTAGGCGTTGAACAGATGTGCCGAATTCTCGAAGTGACTTGGCGTTGGTATTATGTCGATTACGGGAAGACCGACCCGAATCAAGAGGCATACACCATTTTTCTGAGGAGCCGCTTTTCTTGAATTGGGGTTGACAAACATCAATCCGAGGTATCATATAGATTGTTTGTAACAGATTATTCCCCTGCAAAAAACTATTCCAATTCTGTAGATGAAATACCCCTAAGCTCGTCGCGCGCCACTCAGCGGGCATAAAAAGAACAAACCGTCCCGGAACAAACATGACCGGATACAGATTTGATCAACTCATCGATATAGATCAGGTTCTCAGGCTGCTTGAGTCCCATCATGTGCTTTCAGGGATGTCGTACAGCATGTTGGATGCCGATTGGCATGTCCTTGCCGCTGTGGGATGGCAGGAAATCTGCGCGCGTTTCCACAAAACGACTCCAGCCACGTTCTGTCGTTGTCGCGAGAGCAAAATACAGATCAAGGAGCGTCTTAGCGAGTTAAAGGACGATCACTTAGAGTACAGGTGCAACAACGGGCTGATAGATGTTGCGATTCCCATCATGATCGAGGGTAAACATATCGCTACATTTTTCACCGGACAGTTTTTCTACGACGATGAGGGATCCGACAAAGCATTTTTTCTGGCCCAAGCCGATGAGTTCGGGTTTGATCCGGTCGAGTATCTCAAGGCCCTGGAACAGGTTCCCATACTCAGTCGAGAGTATGTCCGGCAAAATGTGCTTTTTCTTGGGAACATGGTTCATGTTCTGGCTGAAACTGGCTTGAAGAACCTCAGGCTCCTGCGCGAAAGGGAGGTACGAAAACGGCTCGAGGATCGGATGGTGTTGCAGAATTATGCCCTCGACCATATCAGGGAGGCGGCCTTTCTCATCAACGAAGAGGGGCGTTTTTTATATGTTAATGACGGAGCGTGTCGGTCGCTGGGGTATGATCGCACC
>CAZRPI010000052.1:0-16650 GCA_964601865.1 uncultured Pelobacter sp.
GGGTCGCTGGTTCAAATCCAGTCATCCCGACCATAAAATACAAAGGCGTCTGCAGGATTTCATGCAGGCGCCTTTTCTCTTTATAGTGTCAAGCTTCCTGCTCCGAATACCTTCAATGTGTCTCCGTATGGCCTGCGGCAGGCGGAACGCTGCCGGACAAATACCTTGACAACCCTCCCCGAATCCCCCTAGTTTCGATGAGTTGTGCACATCCATGCGGAGACAGTTCATGAGGACGTATGTCAACATCACCTGACCCTAGCCGCGCTGTCGCCTCCTCCGGGGTGCCCGCGCCGCCGGTCTCGATAGAGCAGTTCGGGTTGGGAGATCCGCGCATCAGGGAGTTCGCGGAGCTGCCGTGGCGTCTGTACCGCAACGATCCCTGCTGGACTCCGCCGCTCAACGCCGACCTGCTGGGCAGCCGTCTGCTGGGCGCCCGTGGATTGCTGACTCCTGATCATCCGTATCACCGGTCAGCCGAGGTCACCCACTTCCTCGCCCGCCGCGGCGGAAAAGCCGTCGGACGGATCTCGGCGGCGATCAACCGGCGTTTCAACGACTACTACGGCTTGAGGCTCGGCTTCTTCGGTTTTTTCGAGGTGGAAGAGGACTATGGCACCGCGGCGGCGCTCCTGGATGCCGCCAGGGGATGGCTCGCCGCCAGGGGGATGACCGTCGTGCGCGGTCCGGGCGAGTATTCCAACGCCACCCATGAACGGCAGGGCGTGCTGGTGGACGGGTTCGAATATCCGCCGACGGTCGAGCTGACCCATAACCCGCCCTACTACGCCGGAATGCTGGAGCGGTACGGCTTTACCAAGGTCAGGGATTACCACGCCTACCTCATCGATGTCTCCGCTATCCCCGTCCGCCGCTTCGAAAAGCTTGGAGAAGCGGTGCGCCGTCGCGGCAAGGTTACGACCCGCCCCATCGATTTCAAACATTTCACGGATGAAGTCCGCCTCATCATCAGGATCTACAACCGGGCGTGGGCCGATAACTGGGGATTCCTGCCGCTCACCGACGACGAGGCCGTGGTTCTGGCCAATTCGTTGCGGCCCATAGCCGACCCCGGTTTCGTGCGCTTTGCCTATGTTGACGACGAGCCGGCCGCGGTGATCGGCGCCCTGCCCGATCCCAACTGGGCGCTGCGCCCCCGCTGGGGGAGCCCGTTGGGCAATTCGGACCCGGTCAGAATCGGACGGCTGTATCTCCTGCGGCGCCGGATTCCCATCGTCCGCTTCATCTTCTTCGGCGTCCTGCCCCCGTACCGCCAGATGGGAATCGACGCGCTCCTGTTCTGGGAGACCTTTCGCCACGGAGCCCCCAAGGGGTACCGCCAGGTCGAGGCTTCCATGCTCCTCGAAGACAATCACCTGATGATCAGGGCCGCCGAGTCGCTGGGGGGGCGTCGCTACAAGACCTGGCGCATCTACGAGATGGGCATTGTCTGATTGGGCGTAATCATTCCGGTTCAGCTCGCCTTGTATCACGGCAGTTGGGTCTGCCTGCCTTCGGCAGGACGTGCAAATCCAAGGCTCATTTCGCTACAGCCGATAAACTCAGCCCCTGGGCTTCAGACAGTAGCGGCTGCTGGCACTCCATTCGCTGGGGATTACGACGCAATACCCCTGATGCGCTCTTTCCCTTGTGCCTCACAATCCGTAATGGCGGGCGACGATGCGGTTCAGCAGCCCGGAGGGGAGAATCTTCCCGATGGCGGCGAACAGGGTCTGCTCCATCCTCCCCACCGTGTAGCGGACTTTGGGCGATTTCTTCTCCATTATCCCCTCGATCAGCCGTGCCACGAGGATCGGAGCGGCGCCCCGGCGTTCATCCCTCTCCATCCGAACGACGGCGCGGGAAAACTGGGCCCGGTACGGGGAGTCCCCCCGTGAGGCCGCGCAGGTGCGGCGGTTCCCCGTAAAACCGGTGGCGAAATCGCCGGGGCAGATGATGGAGACCCGGACGTTGAAGGGCGCCAGTTCCAGCCTCAGGGACTCGGTCAGCCCCATCAGGGCGAACTTGGTCGCCGAGTAGACCCCCTGGAACGGGAGCCCCAGCATTCCTCCGATCGAGCCGATGTTGATGATCAGGCCTCCTCCGGCCTGCCGCATGGACGGCGCAACCTCCCTGATCATGCTGAGGGCGCCGAAGAAATTGGTATCGAACTGCGCCCTGCTCTCCCCGTCGGAACACTCCTCGACAGCCCCCGCGATGCCGTAACCGGCGTTGTTCACCAGCACGTCGAGCCTTTTCTCCCTGGCCAGTATTTCCCGCACCACGGAGCGGACGGAATCTCCGTCCGTCACATCCAGTCTCAGCTCCCGGAACGGGGGTTTCTCCGGCAGCGTCCTTCTGCTGCAGCCGTATACCGTATGGCCGCGTCCGGCCAGATACTCCGCGCATGTCCTCCCGATCCCGGAGGATGCGCCTGTTATGACAACCACCTGTCCCATGAATCCTCTGCTCAGCGTAACGTCCGCACATTCTGATAATCCCCTCCCGCCAAGGGAGGGGAAGGCTTTATGTGGATTGCATTGTCCCTGCTTATGGTTACTGTTCAGCAGACATGCCGCGGCTGTTTTTTCAGTTCTTATCCCCCACGATCCCCAGTTTGACGGCGCAGGACTGCAGCCTGTCCAGCGCCTTGTCGATATGGTCCCTGGTGTGGTTGGCGGTCAGCGAAAACCTGATCATGGAGTGCTCCCTGGCAACCGCCGGGGCGAGCACCGGGTTGACGAACACCCCTTCGTCCAGAAGCATCCTTGTCAGCTGCATGGTCTTTGTTTCGTCGCCGATATGGATGGGTATGATGGGGGTTTCGGACCTGCCGGTATCGAAGCCGCGGCTCTTCAGCCCCTCCAGGGCGTACAGGGAGATGTCCCACAGATGCCGTATCCGCTCCGGCTCGGCCAGCATCAGGTCGATGGCCGCCGAAACCGTGGCCGCGCACGAGGGGGTCATGCTCGCGCTGAACAGGAGGGACCTGGCGTGGTGCCTGAGATAGTTGACCGTGTCCGCGTCGCAGGCAACGAAGCCGCCGACCGAGGCGAGGGTTTTGCTGAAGGTGCCCATGATGAGATCAACCCTGTCAATAAGGCCGAAGTGGCATGGGCTCCCCTCACCCCGGGGACCCAGCACCCCGATGGCGTGGGCGTCGTCCACCATTACGGCGGCGGAATACTTTTCCGCCAGAGCCGTGATTTCGGGAAGCCTGGCGATATCGCCGTCCATGCTGAATATGCCGTCAACTACGATCAGTGCGAGCCGGTCTCCGCCGCATTGCCGGAGCTTCTCCTCCAGCGATTCCATGCGGTTGTGCTCGTACTTGATCGCTTTGGCGAAGGAGAGCCTCGCGCCGTCGATGAGGGATGCGTGGTCGAATTCGTCCAGCAGGATGCGGTCGGAGTGGCCGGCAAGGGCCGACAGGAGTCCCAGATTCGTCTGGTATCCGGTGCTGAAACAGAGGGCGGCCTCCTTTCCCACCAGTCGCGCCAGCTTTTCCTCCAGCTCCACATGGAGATCCAGAGTTCCGTTCAGGATCCGGGAGCCGGAACAGCCGGCGCCGTACTTGTCGATGGCCCTTTTGGCCGCTTCCTTGACGAGAGGGTGGTTTGACAGGCCGAGGTAGTTGTTGGAACCGAACATGAGAACTTTTCTGCCGCCTACGATGGCCTCGGTGTCCTGTTCGGATTCCACGATCCGGTAGAAGGGGTAGATCCCCGCGTTCATTGCCAGTTGCGGCAGATTATAGGCGGCCGTTCTGGCCTGAATGATTCCCATTCGTCGTCACCTTGTCATGAAAAATAAAGCTGTAAAACAAAAACCCGAATCCGTGACGTCTCCATGCCTCCGCTAGCCCGGAAGGCCTCTGCCTTTACGTTTCAGGATATGACGGAGTGCCCGTCGGAGGACCGGCAAAGTGAACGGCATGTCGCGGCACGGCGGCATTCCGATGTCACGGATTCACGCATTAATTAAAGATCGGCTCTCCAATCCCGGGACCTGCCGGTGATGAGGCGACGGAACAGGTTCAGCACCACCACGGACTCGCAGGAGAGGAAGCCCCGGAAGAAATGCTTCAGGAAAAAATTGCCGTGCCTGACCAGGGGCCACAGGGCCTTCGCGAACTCGCCGGCCGAGATGCTCCAGAGTTCCTCCCGGCTCAGATGCCTGGTCCGGACGTTGCACTGGTAGCCGTCGTATCTGCTGAAATCGTCCGCATTTTCCACCAGCCCCTCCGCCAGGAGCTGGTCGCGGATCTCGGTCTTGGGATAGGGCGTTATGAACTGGCAGTAGAGGGTGTCCGGACGCATGCTCAGAAGGCTCCTGAAGCTGTTGCGCAGCGACTCCCTCGTATCATCGGGGAAGCCGATGATAAACAGGGCGTTGACCCCCATGCGGTGTTTCTTGAGCAGTCTCATCGCCTCGCGGTTGATCTCGATGCTGGTGGCTTTTTTCATGAACTTGATGGCAGCCGGGTCCATGGACTCCAGTCCCAGATTGATGATTCTGATGTTCGCCCGTTCCATGAGCGCGACCAGGTCCGGGTTCCTGGCGATGCCGTAGGCGCTTGCCTGGATGGCGTACATCATGGAGGTGAGGCCGCTGTCGATGATTGCCCGGCAGATGGCGCTCAGGTGTTCCCTGTCATAGGTGATGTTGTCGTCCGAGAAGAAGACGGTTTCCACGCCGGAGTCCCGCATCCTTTTCAGGTCGCTGATGATCCGCTCCACCGGAAAGCGCCTGAATGTCTGGCCGTACATCTTTCTGATGGAGCAGAAGTTGCACTGAAGGGGGCAGCCTCTGGAGGTCTCCGTCACATCGATGCGTTTTCGGAACAGATGGAATCCGGTTTCCAGCCGGGCGCTCCGGTCAGGAAGGGGGAGGCTGCCAAGATCGGTCAGGGGGCGGGGCTCGTTATGGCGCCACTCTCCGCTGGTATCGCGCCAGCTCAGTCCCCTGACCGCCCCGAAATCACCCCCGGGCGCGGCAAGGGCGCCCACAAGTTCGCGGAATGTCTTCTCCCCCTCTCCGCGCACCATGAAATCGATGGGAACATCGGAAGTCTCCCCGGCAATTTCCCGGTACATCAGGGTCACATGGTACCCCCCGGCAACGAGCCTGACCCCGGGCAGCCTGGCGCGGATCAGGGAGGCGATGCGGATCAGGGTACCGTACTGGAAGGTCATGGCACTCAGGCCCACCAGGTCCGGCTTGAACGCGTCCAGGTGGGAGAGAAGGGATTTTTTCAGTTTCTCCTTCACCAGCACGAGATCCAGCACGCGCACATCGTGCTGCCCCGTCCCCACGGAAGCGGCCAATGAGGCGAGGGCGAGGTTCGGCAGCCTCATCACCGGATCCAGCATGTCAACCGTATCGGGCATGGCGATCAGCAGTATTTTCAAGGCAGCTCCGTTCTACGGTGTTTCCGCTTCATTATATTTTACAACCATGAGGGGCCATGCGCATCTGGAGCCCGGCAGATTTCGCGAACCGGGCCGGATTTTCCCACCCATTTACTTTTGCCGTTTCCTGCGACAGTATGGTGAGAGAACGGGAGCTGGCGAACGCAACGGTGGATTGTTGTTATGGTAAAATCATCACATTGTCAACAGCCTGAATCCGACGCCCCATGACTCCGCCAGTCCGGAAGGCCTCTGCCTTCGCGTTTCAGGAGAGGTGGCTATCCAGAATTCGGAATCCAGGAGTCGGAATGCAGAAGAAAAAAATCATTCTACTGATCCGGTTGATTCAGTCGTTCCGCGCTCGAAGGTGCGGAAGATTCAGGTTTTTTCGTTTATATTCAGAATTCCGGCTCCTGACTGCTGAACGGTTACCAGGAGATAACCGGCAGAGTGAAAGGTTCGTCACGATACTGCGATATGCGAACCCCGGTTCCGCGGGAAGAGGGTATGTGTGATCGGAATTAATATGGCAGCAGCCGCCGGCGGGGCGGTGATTGGCGGAGGGAGTTGATGGGACATCTTGCCGGAAAGGATGTTTTCAGGGAACTGGGGAGGAAGCTGGACGGCCTTGAGATCCGGGTTCCCTGGAACGACAGGCTGTACGCGGTCCTGAAGGAGTTGTATTCGCCGGAAGAGGCCGAGGTGGTCGCAAGGATGCCCTATGGCCTCTCCACGGTGGCCCGGCTGGAGCTGGCGACCGGTTACGACTCCCTTCGCCTGCGGCGGTTGCTGGATGGGATGACGGCGAAGGGTCTGGTGATGGACCTGTGGCTCGAAGGGGAGTACCGCTACACCCCTTCCCCCATGATCGTCGGCCTGTTCGAATTCACCATGATGAGGGTGGGGCCGGACCTGAACACCGCGGAGTGGGCCAGGCTGATGATCGATTACATGAACGACTCCTTCTACCAGGCCAACTGGGGCGAAGGGAGCCGGTTCACCATGTTCCGGGCATTGGCCTACGAGGAGGCGGTGCGGAAGTCGGAATACGCCGAGATTCTGGATTACGAGAAGGCCTCGGAACTGGTGGCGCGGGGCGGGAGGTATTCCATCGGCATCTGCAGTTGCCGTCACGAGAAGCTGCATCTGGGTGAGAAGCAGTGCGACGTTCCCCTGGAGTCGTGCTCCCACTTCGGCTATGCGGCCGACATGATGATCAGGAACAAACTGGCGCGGGAAGTGACGCGGCGGGAGATGGAGGATCATTTCGCCCGGTCCCGGGAGCTGGGGCTGGTGCTGACGGCCGACAACGTGCGCAACAAAATGAGATTCGTCTGCCACTGCTGTTCCTGCTGCTGCTATCTCCTGCAGGGGATCAGCAGGCACGGCTTCACCAGCATCATCGTCACTTCCGGCTTTCTGGCCGGAATCGATAACGAAGCCTGCACCGGCTGCGGCAAATGCGCCAAAGCCTGTCCCATCGGCGCCATAGCCATGGTTGGCGTGGAGAAGGTGGGGGCGAAACCCAGGCGGGACGCGGTTGTGGACACCTCCATCTGTCTCGGTTGCGGTGTCTGCGCCCTGAAGTGTCCCGTTGGCGCCTGCACTCTGACGAGGCGGGAACGGAGGATCATCCCGCCTGAAAGCACCTTCGAGCGCGTCATGCTGCACAGCCTGGAACAGGGAACCCTGCAGAACCTGCTGTTCGACGATCCGGGCAGGATCGACCAGAAATTTCTGCGCGCCTTCGTGGGCGCGTTTCTCATGCTCCCGCCGGTGAAAAGGGCGCTCCTGAGCGACACCCTGCGCTCCGCTTTCCTGGGCGTGCTGAAAAGCGGGGTCAGGTGGCAGGGAAGGGGATGGGCGCTGGAGTTGTGAGGCGGGACTCTCTCCCCGGAAGAGTCGAATCTGCATCTTGCAGACAGACCGCGCTTGCCGGTCTCATTAAAGCAACCCTGATTTTGTGTTCCTTATCACAGAAAACCGTTTCCGTGCTTTGTTAGGCTGATTCTGCTTCCCCCGGGCCGTCTGCCGCCGGGGCTCCTGACTCCGTTCCTCCAGACCAATGACAACGACTCTGCAGGTTGGTGTCAAAGGGTGCAAAATTCATATGATTGACTGTTATCGAGGAAAGGACGGACGACAATGAGAGATACTTTTTGGAGAGCGATCAGCGTTGACTGTATTGATCCCGTTTTGTTTCCAAAAGTGGCGTTGTACATGAAGAGAAGCGGAGCGTACGTGCTCTACAAGAATCAGGAGAGGGACTTTACGGAAAGCGATCGCCTCCGGCTGGAGCGGAGCTTTACCGAATTTCTCTATGTCAGGTCCGGAGACATGGAGTGTATCAACGACTTCCTGAAGAACAACCTGGGCAGCATGCTCGCCAGGGATGATCTCGACAGTGGCACCAAGGGGAGAATTCTCTACCAGACTTCGGTGAACTATGTCATTGACGTATTTGAAGAGCCGGAAACGGCCATGAACCTGGACCGCTGCCGCACGCTTGTCAAGCATCTGATGCAGTTCGTGGCGACCGATCCCCATGCACTGGAATCGATACAGTCCATCATGGCCCACAACCTGTACATCCTGACGCACAGCGTGCAGGTTGCCGCCCTTAACCTGCTGCTCCACGAGAGGCTGTTCAACCTGGATGCCGACGAACTGCTCGACGTGGGAATTGGCTCGCTCCTGCACGATTTCGGCATGATCTTCATTTCCGGCGAAATCCTGGACAAACCGGACGCACTCTCCGACGTGGAGTACTACAAGGTCAAGCGTCATGCGCGGGAAGGGTACGAATTCCTGAAAAGGACCGGAATGTACAGTGAGGTTGTTCTCTCCATCGTCCGTCATCACCACGAACGATACGACGGCAGTGGCTACCCGGGGGGGCTCAAGGGGCATGATATCCCGCGAAGCGCCCAATTAACGGCTCTTTGCGACGAATACAGCGCGCTGATCTCGGATCGTTCATACCGGAAGTCGCTTTCGCATGCGGAGGCGTTGAAAACGATGCGTGAGGAAGCGAAAAAAGGGGCGTTTAAAGAGGATGCCTTCAACTGTTTTGAGGGGATTGTCAACGAGGCAAAAGACGCGGATGATACGGGTCGTGCCGTGGGGCAGCATTAAAAAAAGTCAAAACCGGGGGTGGGGGCGCAGCTGTTTCTCATGTTGATGCACAACGATATCCGTCGCGGCAAAGGAGTAAGACATGACAAGAAAAGACGACACAGTCGGAAGCAGCGATCCTTTCAACCTGGCTTGTTTCACGGAGGCGCAGGACGGCGTTTACGGTTCTGTTCTTGCCGAATTGCGGACGGGCCGGAAGCGGTCCCACTGGATCTGGTACATCTTCCCGCAGATGTACGGCCTGGGATTCAGCTCCACCTCGAAATACTACGCCATACGGAGCATCGAGGAAGCCAGGGCCTACCTCGATCACCCCGTACTCGGGCAGAGGCTCAGGGAATGTTCCGAAATCGTCCTCGGCGTGGAGGGACGATCCGCCTCGGAGATTTTCGGTTATCCCGACGACATGAAGCTGCATTCGTCCATGACGCTCTTTGCCTATGTGGCTGCCGATCCCTCCTCCGTGTTCGCCCGGGTCCTGGACCAATATTTCCATGGCAGGCAGGACTCGAAGACGCTCAGCCTGATTGACGGGCTCAAGGGAAGGTAGGGGGGAACGTTGCCTTTCCTGGAAAGGGTCCCGCCAGAGATTACGGATCGCGGCTGCCGGTCATTCCTCCAGGGAACCTCCCAGGGCCAGTATGTTGTTGCCTGCAATACGACGTAACGTCCTGTTGTCGGTTTTTCGGTAGACTTCCCGCATGTCATCGATGTATTCGCGGGCGTTGAGTTTTCCGAGCGCATCGAGGGCCGCTGCCTTCAACATGTTCAAAGGGCTCATGACTCCCGGAAGCTGAGTTCCCTCGATCAGTTTGACTTCCTTATCCCGTTTCAACAGTTCCGCCAGCATTTTCTTGCCGTTACGGTTCCGCTCGTTACCGAGAGCTGAAATGGAACGATACACCGTGACCCAATTCACCGGAATATCGCCATCGCGAAGAAACCCGCTGAGCGTTTGCATCTCAACCGTTTGATCCGCGTCATTCCGTTCCGCGGCCTGCGCTGGTTTTGCCGAATCCGCAAGGGACAGCAGAATTCCTATCATCATACTGGCAATAAGTATCTTCATAAACAATACCCGATCAATCCCATAAATAATGAATCTGAAAAGTTTCAGGCCTTGCGGGCTCCAGCAGGGCGGGGATGTTTCTCGTCCTGATCGTTAACAGCAGATCAGTATCAACCTTTGGCGAGCATGAAGCGCATTCCCGGTATCCGACAACTCCACCCATGTGGTCAATTGCCTTGTCATGGTAATTCTTTCTGAATTTATCAAGGGCGGTTCCGCTCATGGAACCGGAGGGAATGGAGGTAAAGGTGTTGTTGTACGGTCCGCCGCCAAAGCTGGGGTCATAGAGATAGACCTTGCCATTGTACTGAAGGAAATTGATACAATGCCCATCATAGGGGGAGAAAAAAGCATACCTTTTCTCGGCTGCATACCGCACGTCGTCCGCACGGGAAGAATCTCCGGCATATACCGGATTGGGGTAAGCCGATTTCCTGTTCACGTCTCTCCATTCATGCACATCAACCGCAGGTTCGCGTCTGTTTAATCCCGGCGCCTTGATCACGATACATTCCCACTTTATTTCCGGCGAAGCGGCCGCGTCAGCCTGCAGAATAAAGCATCTGTTGGGCGCGTAAACCCCCTGGGCGCCCATCATATCGGCGAACATCGCCGACCAGCCGCCACACATTCCACCGCCGGTATCCAGGATATCGCCAGTCGTCCAGGCTGCTTTGCCATACTGCAGCCCCGATCGCGACAATCTTCTGATCACGGAGTCGGCAATCTGTTTTTCGTTTTTTGCGTCAGTCGCCCAATCGCATGTCCATTCCATCAGTTCCCTGTAAACGGGCGTGTGGAGCGGTGTCTTATGGGCTGTATAGATGACGTGGGAACTCTTTCCCATATCCCTGGTTATGCCGGTGGCGTCCCTGTATTTCCACTTCCAGGCAACGTTGGTAATGCCTACTCTGTCAGGCAGTTTGCGCGGCGCGGTAAACGTCACATAGGAGGATGATCCGGGCCCTCCGAAGTCCACTTTTTGGCTCGCCAGTCCGCCGAAACTTCCTTCCGCCCAGATGGTAACCTCGTTCAAGGGAGTAGCGGCCTCGAATCTTGCCTGGACGCTTAAAGTCGTGTTTTTTACATAAGCAGCCGGTTTGTTTATCCCGTTCCTTACGTATTCCGGGGAGTCGATCGCATAATCACGGCCATCCCAGCGTTCTTTCAAACCAATGGCAGTACTTCCGGCGCCCCAGTTGAATTTGATCTCATGTACATATACAGTCTGACCGACACTCCCCCGGCGTTCCGACTCCACCCCATGGCTGTACGTTACCGCTCTGGCCCCGTCTGCGTTATGGTCTTGCGCCTCTGCAAGCATAATGGATGGGTTCATTGACAACGCGCATATCAATATCAGGATGGCTTTGTATCCAGGCATATTTTTTCCTGTTCCCTCAAACGTATTCCGGTCCGTCGGACCGGTTCTTTACACCATCGCTGACCCCGCATCCGGCGTTTGGGTATCCGGCGAGACAGGGTAGTCACGGATACGCTCCGGCTCCAGCCGCCTTGAGGCGGAAAGCGGGAGGAGTATCCGTACACTTGTCACAATGGCCAGATTAGGGCATGAGCGGGGGGCTCACTCCCATCGTCTACATCCCGGTTATCCGTGGATCAGGCTGAGCGTTAACTCACTCTCCAGCCAGATTTCCCGTCATAAACCCCTTGAGAAAACCGAACAGCCCAATGACAAAAAGAATGGGTGGATAAAAGAAAATAACGCCTGCCCTGTATCCGGCGGCAAACCAGACCGCGGCTATTATCATCATCGCTATCCCGCCGATCACCCCTTTTTCCAACCCCTTTTTCTCCGGCGCGAAAAAGCTTTTATCTTTGACCGGTTTTGTCTCCGCCGGTACGACTGCCCTGGCGACGGGAACATCGGATCGTATCCCGGAAGTATCTGCCGCCGGCGCGGTCTCCGGGAACAGCGCGCCTCGGATCGAATTGAGGAGTGATGCGATAAATTCAGGTCGACAGGCGCCGCAGTTGAAGAAACGCTTTTCACCGCACACAATTTCAGATGTAGCAATCATAAACGGATGCGCCGCAAACTCCTGATATGAAATCATGCCCGTTCCCAGGTTGTTGCCGCTCCAGGCGCTGTGGTAATAAATGCCCTTCATCGCGAATATGATTCCGTCTTTGGCAGACCCCAAAACGGTGCAGTCCACCAGGCCGACAGGTTGTTCGTAGACAGGCATCAGGCAACTCTGTCTGGCGTTCAGTAATTTATCCTGGGGAATATCCGGGGCCACGCACAGGCTGGCGTGGGGCAGATACTCCCGCAGGACGGTCAGAATTTTGTCACGTTGCTGCAGAAGCGCGGGATCTTCATACTCCGCCTTTTGCTGCTCGATTTTCTGATATTTTGCGACTATGATGCCACAGTTCGGACATTCGCCGGCGCCACCCATGCCAGTGATCAACATATCGTCTGGGGTGGTCGCCTGGTAGTGACACTTGGGGCACCGGGGCAACGCCGATGATGGCGGCGGTGACGAAGGAGCTTGTGCATCTGTCGCGGGGACTTCAATGGGAGGCTCAATCCGGCACACCGCTCCGCAACGTTCCAGCGCGGCTCGATACTGCTGGGCCCTTTGCCGATCCAGACGATCCTTGATTACGACGGGTTTTCCGGTGAGCAGAGTTTCGATTGCCGCCTCATTGGTTTTAAACGTCGCGGCAATCTGGCGCTGCACTTCGGCCAGGTTTTTGCCCTCCGCAAGTGCGCCGGTGAGGATGACCCTATACTCCAGGGATGAATTGTTACCGGCCTGTTCCTGTGGCGGTGGCGGAATGTCGGGAGGGGTGGCTGAGCCTGGTTCGATATGGCACATTGCGCCATACTTGTTGAAAAGTTGCTGGTATTGCAGGGCGGTCTGCTGGTTGACGCCTTTTTTGATGAATATGGTATTCCCCGTGAACAGCTCCTGTAATTGAACGTCGGAAAGCTTGAACGCCGCAGCCAGATTCTGCTTAACGACCTGGGGCATTTGCCCCGGTACAGTCTCACCGCGAAAGACAACGTTGAACTGCGCATCGTTCATCTGCAATCTCCTCGGCTTATTGAATTACGAGAGCTTTCGGTGTATTTGACGTCAGGATGCAGAGAATGTCAAGCGTCGGTTATCAAGACAGTTTCATTATCATTTTAGAACGGGTCTTTTCCGTTCTGGTGGCGTCAATACACCCTGCGCCTCCCTGGAATTGGAAAAAGATACTCTGCAAGGAAAATCGCGATGCCAGTTGAATGGTTCGATATTGTCGACGAAAACGGAAATGTCATCGGCAAGGCCCCCAGATCCCAATGCCACAACGGCTCGAAACGTCTGCACCCCGTGGTGCATGTGCACGTCTTCAGTTCCGATGGCCGGCTGCTGCTGCAGAAGCGGAAGCTTACCAAGGACATCCAGCCCGGCAAGTGGGATACCTCCGTCGGCGGTCATATCCACTCCGGTGAACCGCTGGAGGATGCCATCCGACGGGAGGTGCTGGAAGAAATCGGGATAACGCTTGATCCGGCGCGCCTGCGGCCGATCGGCCGGTACCTGTTCGAATCCGAGATCGAACGGGAGCTCGTCAACTCGTACGCCTGTACCCATGACGGCCCGTTCCGCATTCAGGAAGAGGAAATCGACGAGGTCCGCTTTATGAGTGTCGCTGAAATCGATGCCATGATTGCCGCCGGCGAGACGACGCCGAACTTCAACCAGGAGGCGGCGGTATTACGCAGAGAGGGATACTGGAGCTGACGCGCAGCCCCTGAGTTCCTCATGGCGACATGCAGCTAAAGTTCTTGAGTCTCTTGTATCAGACTCAGAAAAGCCTTCAACAGTGTGGTCATGTTCTCGTTTTTTCTCGTCAGGACCAGCAAAGTTCTCCGCAGATCCAGCGGACTGGCAATTTCAACGAGCCAGCCGTTATCAAGTTCCCGCTGCACGGCCATTCTCGAAAGGCATCCCACGCCCAGCCCCGCCTCCACCGCCTTCTTTATTGCCTCGGTGTGACCCAGTTCCAGTGCGATGGAAAAATTGATCCCCTTTTTCGCCATTGCGGCCTCGAAAATCTCTCTTGTCCCGGAACCCTTTTCACGCATGATCCATGGGGCGTTTTTCAGCATTGAGGGAGTGGTCTTTCCCTTACTCGCCCAATCGTGCTCCCTGCCCACAATGATGACCAGTTCGTCCTTTTTCCAGGGGATAATATTGAGCGAGCCTGCATGGGGAATCCCTTCGATGAGGCCAATGTCCAGTTCCCCGTTTTCCAGGGCCTTCTCTATCTGCAGGGCGTTCCCGATATGGAGCAGCGCTCTCGCTTTCGGAAACATACCCGAGAATTCCGCCACCATGGCGGGCAGGATGTAGTTGCCGATGGTGGTACTTGCCCCCACGTTCAGCGTTCCCCGGGGTTCGCCGATGGATTCGTCCAGAAACTGCTCAATCTTTTTTACTTTCGTCAGCACGTCACGTACTTCCGGTAATATCCTGCGCCCCCGGTCGTTCAGGATCAGCCGTCTTCCCTGCCGTTGGAACAGCGGCGCCCCTGCCAGCCGTTCCAGCTCGGCCAGCGCCATGCTGACCGCAGCCTGGGTCAGCAGCAGCTGGCTGCTAGCCTGGGTGACATGCCCGCATTCCGCGACTTTTTCGAAAATTTCCAGCTGCCTGAGGGTGATTGCCATTTGGGTTTTACATAAGCAATTTTGATGGATTTAATACAAATTTCTGATTTTTATTTATAAGTTAGTGTCACGTATAATGCCAGAAAAATTGCACCTGAAAATGCAGTTGGAACTCGGATACATGGGATAAACACGGATAAAATCGAGTGAAACCGGCAGAAAGACATTCAGCCCCAAGGTAATGTTATTTGTATGTATCGTGCCGGTCCATCCGTGTATATCTGTATCCATCCGTGGTTAACAGCAGATTGTGGGTTGCATGCGAGAGGATTTTTATGAACGGTAACATGCTTTGCAAGATTTCTTTTGCCGCCTGCCTGGCATTGTGCGCCACTCCCTGGGTCGGCACTCCGACGGCATTGGTAATGGGGGTACTGTTCAGCCTTCTGTTCGGCAATCCCTGGCCGGCGCATTCGGCGCGTTTCAGCAGGATAATTCTTCAGGTCTCCGTTGTCGGCCTCGGATTCGGACTCGGCCTCGGCGAAGTGATCCGCACCGGAAAAGACTCGATTCTGTATACCGTGGTCGGTATCGCCTGTACCCTTGCCCTGGGGTATGTGCTCGGCAGGCTGTTCGGGACCGGAAGGAACACGTCCCTGCTCATCTCCTTCGGCACCGCCATTTGCGGCGGCAGCGCCATTGCCGCCATGGCGCCGGTCCTGAAGGCGAAAAACGACGAGACTGCCGTTGCCCTGGCGACCGTTTTCATCCTGAATTCCGTGGCGCTGCTTATGTTCCCGCTGATCGGGCATGCGCTCCATCTCGATCAGGGGGTGTTCGGGACCTGGGCGGGGCTGGCCATCCACGACACCAGCAGCGTCGTCGGCGCGGCATCTGCGTATGGACCCCGGGCGTTGGCCATAGGAACGACGGTGAAGCTCACGCGGGCCATCTGGATTGCTCCGGTCGTCCTCGGGACGGCAATGATCAGTAAATCGGAGCGGAAAGCGAAAATCCCCCTGTTCATCATCGGCTTCATGGCCGCCGCCGCCATCAGGACGGCACTGCCGGGGTACGGAACGGTCTGGGGCGGGTTGGCGGCTGTCGCCCGGCAGTGTCTGGTGGTAACTCTGTTTCTGGTGGGCGCCGGGTTGAGCCGGGAGGTGCTGAAGAACGTGGGGGTGCGTCCCCTGTTGCAGGGAATCACCCTGTGGCTGCTGGTAAGCTGTCTGACCCTCGTTGCCCTGATGGTTCTGGGTTTGGCGTAACCGCTGCAAAGGCGGACGAATAGCTTTCAGGACCAGATCTTTGCAAAGCTGTGTTCCGGTTTCTGTTACTGATCTGGGCTAGATGGATCTTGTACTCACTGGCAAGCTCAGATAAGATCTTGAATTCCAGGGCTGCCTTGGCCTTGAATTCGGCGCTGTAACGGGTGCGGTGTTGCATGGAACATCTTCTTTCAAAATTGATGACAAATTCCGGAACATGACATGGAACCTCTCCTTGACCTTGAAATTCTCTTCGGCTTGGCCATCCTGTCCGTAGTTCTGCTGCGCCGGCTGAACCTCCCCACAAGCCTTGGACTCATGATGGCGGGCGTGCTTGCCGGGCCGCATACTTTCGGACTGGTCAATAACACTCACCATGTTGAACAGCTTGCGGAAATCGGGGTCGTCCTTCTGCTGTTCACCATTGGCATCGAGTTCTCCCTGGCCGAACTGATGCGGATCCGCCAGATGGTTTTCCTGGGCGGCGGACTTCAGGTTGCGTTGTGTATCGCCCTGATCACCCTCCTCGCGGTTGTGACCGGTTATTCATTTAACCAGGCTGTTTTTTTCGGTTTTCTGGTCGCGCTCTCTAGCACCGCCATAATCATGAAGCTGCTGGCCGACTCCGGTGAAGTTGACACTCCCCATGGCAGAACAACCCTGGGAATACTTATTTTCCAGGACTTGTGCGTCGTGCCGCTGATGCTTTTCATCCCCGTCCTCGGCGGGAGCCAGCAGGGAATGGCCGAGATTGCAGTGGTTGCGGTAAAAGCTCTTGCGGTGGTCATGGTTTCACACTACAGCGCACGTTACGCCATTCCATGGCTGCTCGGCATTGTTGTCAGGGCCCGCAGCCGTGAACTGTTTATCCTGACCATCATCTTCATTGGCTTCGGAACCGCCTGGTTGACCGCCAAGGCCGGTTTGTCGCTGGCGCTCGGAGCGTTTATCGCGGGTCTTGCAATTTCGGAATCGGAATACTGCCAGCAGGTTCTCGGCGATATCATGCCGTTCCGGGATGCCTTCATGAGCCTTTTCTTCCTTTCCATCGGCATGCTCCTCGACCCCGGGATCCTGCTACAATCGCCGGTACAGTTGACCGCCATTGTCCTGGTCATCGTTCTGGTCAAGTTTCTTGCG
>CAZRPI010000052.1:16750-18497 GCA_964601865.1 uncultured Pelobacter sp.
TCTTGCGCTCACATATCTGCCGTCATGGCTCACCCGCGGGAGGCAATCCATTGTCGGCCGTGAATCCAGGAAACGGCTCCGCGGCCATGTCGTTATTGCGGGCTATGGACTTAATGGCCGCAATCTGGCGAAAGTCCTCAAGCATCTGTCAATTCCCCATGTGGTAATCGACACCAATCCATTTACTATCAGCAGAGAAAGGAAACGTGGGGAAAAGATACTGTTTGGCGACGCATCCCGGCCGGAAGTGCTGGAACATGCCATGATCGGGGAAGCCCGGGCCATTGTCGTTGCCATATCCGATGCCGCGGCAAGCAGGAGGATCGCAACCCAGGCGCGGAAAATGAACCCGTCCATCCACATAATCGTGCGAACGCGTTATGTTGTTGAAGTCGAACCACTTTTCCAGCTGGGAGTTAACGAGGTCATTCCCGAAGAGTTCGAGACATCGGTCGAGATTCTTGCAAGGGTTCTGCGAACCTTCCTCATCCCGCAGGACGAGATTGAACAGCATATTTTCGAAGTACGGCGGGATGGCTACGGCATGCTCCGAACCATGAGCCGCCGCCACAGCCATGCGGTCGGGATCGGCGGCTATCTTTCCGGGGCGGAACTCGCGACATTCAAGGTCCAGAGCGGGGCGCCGCTGGATGGCACCTGCTTGCGGGAGGGGATCATCAGAGCATCTTCCGGGGCCACGGTCCTCGTCATAAAGCGAGTTGCTGAAATTGTTCCCAATCCCGATCCGGTCTGGGAGATTCAGGGCGATGACATCGTGCTCTTGCTTGGTTCTCCGGAACAACTTGCCGCGGCGCGCAGGCTGTTTTGCGCCAGGAAACGCGATTCATGACCCATGTTAGGCCTGTCCCATTCATCGGCGCCGGGACCATTTACGTACTCACCCGTCCGGCGGTTATTCTCCCCCGGCTTGATAAATCCTCCTTCAGGGCTATGTTTTATTCTACGTTGTTCAGGCGGATCGCCGCTTCACACAAACGAACGGGCGCAATGCCGTTGGCCCGGCCAACAAAGGAGGAGAACCTATGAAGATCAGAGAGATCATGTCCGGGGATGTGCGTACGACAACGCCTCGGACGACACTGAAGGAGTGTCTTGAGGTCCTCGCGAAGCTGCGGTTGAACGGGTTTGTTGTCATGGATGGGGACAGGATTGCCGGGATGATTACGAAGGCCGACATCTTCAGGGCCATTCTTCCGAGCCAGGCCGAGATCGCCCAGGAAGAGGAATACATGAAGGACCCGGAGTACATAGAAGAGCGCGTCTACAAAGCATTTGAGCGGAGCGTCGGCGAAGTGATGGGAGCTCCGGTGATTACCCTGGCCGCCGACATGCCGATCGTGAAAGCCGGCATGACGATGATCATGAAGAAAATCAAGCAGGTGCCGGTGATGGAAGGGGGCAGGCTGGCGGGTATAGTTACCATGAGCGACATTGTCGGCGCCCTCCTGAAGAAGTCCGATGAGATGCAGGCGGAACTGCACGATTGAGAACTTATGCGGAATAATTCGAAATGTGGTGATATGGCATGACCCGATCCCGACATTCCAAAAACTTCGTGATCAAAAACGGATTTTTACGGATTGTCGTTGCCGGGGAAAGTTTCCTGCCTCCGTCCCCCTCACGGGAAAAGCCCGGGAGGGAGCATTCACCTGTGCCCGCGGAGCCTTCTGATTTTTACGATCTGACGTCGGAGAAAAAGCCCTCTCCGGCCGAGACGTATTTCCCG
>CAZRPI010000052.1:18597-23012 GCA_964601865.1 uncultured Pelobacter sp.
CCGTGCGGGTCGGGGGATCTGACGCCCAGCCCCAGGTAGTCCCGGCTGCCGATCAGCCAGGTGAGGCCGATGATCAGCGTGCCTCCCACCACGGGACGAAGCCATGGTCGGGAAATTGACCGCCTGAAAATTTTGCCCATGGCGTGGATCATTTCGGCGAACAGCACGCTGGCCAGGCCGAACAGGACCGAGGCCAGAATGACCTTGAACGTCAGAATCCCGACAAATTCAGGCGCCACGGTCGCAATGGCGCAGTTCTCATAGCGGATTCCCAGGGCCAGGCAGGTCCTGTCGCCGATGATGGCGGCCATGAGACAGGGGATCAGGGCGTCGTAGCTCATGCGTCCGATGGCAAGAACTTCCATGGAGAATATGGCGCCGGTGAGGGGGGTGCCGAAAACCGCCCCGAAACCGGCAGCAATCCCGGCCATGAGAAGAATGCGCAGATCGGCGGCCTTTTTCAGGCGGAACCAGCGGCCGATGGAGGAGGCGACGCTGCCGCCCATCTGCACTGCCGTTCCCTCGCGGCCCACCGAACCTCCGAACAGGATGGTGATGATGGTGGATATTACGATCAGTGGCGCCATGCGGCGCGGCACCACGATACCGCTGTCGCCGTCTTCATAGCCGTGAATGGCGTCCATCAGCAGGTTGTTGCCGCCTTCGGCGCCGTGCCCCAGACGGCTGTAGATCAGGCTGATAAACGTGCCTGCCAGGGGAAGCAGAAACAGCAGCCAGGGAGTGTCAAAATTCAGTTGGGTGGCCCGGTCGAGCAGCCACAGAAACAGGGCGCAGGCCGTGCCGATGACAATCGACACCGGCGCGACGATACAGGTCCATTTGAACAGATATGCGCCCAGCATGATGTGTTCACGCGGGCTCCATCGAAACGGCATGGTTTTTCTCCAGGTCAGACTGGAAATGCCACAGGTGTTATGTATGCAACAATGATTTGGTTTCAGTCGGTTATATTCCGGTCAACGTCTGAGGCTTTCAATTGCCCGCGGCTTGAAGATGAAACCGTTTTCAAAAATTTTATGGTCGGGTGGCGGGTACAGGTTTTCACTTACTATGTCGATGGCGCGTTGCACGGAAAGTTCAAAAATGCGGTCGCCGCTACTCCGTTCGACCTTCTGGCGGATTATCCGGCCATTGACGTCAATGGTCAACCGCACAACCACAACCGGATTTGCCGTTGAGTAGCTGCTGCTCTTCAGTGCGTCTTCCAGCCGTGATTTGATGTAATCCTCATAGCTGCTGCCCGCTTCGGTCCCTGTTCCACCAGGCATGCCGTACCTGCCGCTGCCGTACCCTCCGCCACCTGCCCTGCCGCTACCCGTTCCTCCCGTCATGCCGTATCTTCCACCGCCACTACCTGCTCCTCCCAACATACCATGTCTTCCATCGCCAGTAGCGGCAATCCTCCGGCGCAGGCGCTCTATGGTGGCTTCCTCCTGCCGGGCTTCGGCTTTGCCCTTCAACCTGGCAATTTTCTTTGCAAAAGCAGCAGACTCAGCAGTTGTGGCGGCGCTTTCCCGTAACTTCGTCGGTGAACGCCGTCCATCATGAGCCTCTGTTTTCGTTCGGGTCGGATACTGTTGCTCGCGTGGTTCCCGTTGCGTAGGAACGGGCATGGTCATGCTCTTTTCCGCTGCCGGGGAAGACGGCGCCTCACCGCCGTTTCCCCCTCCCCGGCTTGGGATGCCGGCGCGGGGAGAGGCGACGGGGAGATTGACGACATCGACGTAGTAGGTTTCCTGTACGGGTATTTTCGCGGAGAACAGTGCTTCGGGCCGGGTCAGCAGCAGATAAGCAACTGCCAGGTGAATGGCTGCCGAAATGATCAGATCGACGCTAAAAGCGCCATCGAATTTGTCATGCCTGAGAGTCATCATTTCCCGGCCTGCTCCGTTACCATGCAGAGGCGCCCGATGCCAAGGTCCTTGATGTCTGGCCACCATTAAAGGGGTGCACCATCGCTTGAGTGGAGAGTCAATCCAACGGAATTGACCTCACTATGGTGAATTTTACATTGACAAATTATGGATGCCGCCGATGCCTGCTACAGTTTTTGAGCATCGTGCTGATTAGTATTATACCCGTTTGGCCACATCCTGAAATCAATGACCGGATTTTTTCCTGGAGCGTTTCCTGATTGTTCTCGATTTTCCCGTTTTTTTGACGATGCGCGAAGTTTGCGAGTTTTTGGCATCCACCTCGTTCTTATCGTTGCTCAGGCTCTCCATCAATTCACCAAGGACCGTGGCGTCGGAAACTGCTGCTCTGGCTGCTTCCAGGATGCTCTTCGCTTTTTCCGTCTCACCGGTCTTTATGTACAGCCTGCCCAAGGCCTTCATAGCTTTCACATGGTTGTTTTTGAGCGCAATAGTTTGATGGTACTGTGAAATGGCGTAAGGGTAGTCTTTCATGAATTCGTACATGACGCCAAGTTTGTAATGACTGTTCGGGTCGTTAGGATATACCTCAACCCCCTGTTTCATAAGCGCCAGCAGATCGTCATACTTTTTCTGTTTCACAAGCAGGGATGTTAGTGCCTTGCGAACATCCTTGTCGTCATTTTTCAGCCTGAGAACCTCTTGATACTGTATCCCGGCTTCGGCAAATTCCCCCCTTCTGGCATGCAATACACCTAATTCCTTATGCGTTTCCGGGTTTGCCGGCGCCAGCTTGATGGCCGTTTGGTACTCCCTGATCGCCTCCGTGTAATCCCTGCTTTTTACATAGAGCCGTGCCAGTTTGAAATGGAGTAGGGGGTTGTCGGCGCGTTGTTTTATCAGTTCCCGGTATTCGGCAATGGCTTTGGCGGAATTGCCCCGCAAAGTGTAGATATCGGCCAGACGCCGGCGGGCATCGCCGTTTTCGGGGTTGATGTTCAGTGAATTGCGGTACTCGGTTTCTGCCTCATCCAGAAGTCCACCACGTTCGTAGAGAATTCCCAAGGTATAGTGAAGGGATGGGTTTTTCGGGTCTAGGGTGAGCGCCTGACGGAAGGATTTTATTGCTTCATCGTCACGACCGGCAGCCATCTGGGCGTCTCCCGATTTTTCCAGGATATCCGGTCTGTTTGGTTGATTTTTCAGGATATTGCCGTAAATTTCAATGGCCCTGTCGTAGTTGCGCGCAAGATACTGCTGATCCCCCTGTTGAACGAGTTTCTCGATGCCGGGGTCAGGCATGGGTAGCCCGGCCAGCGACAATTCCCTGTCAGCCCTGGGACTATCGCCCGTCTGCCGGTAGAGCACAGCCAGCCGTTTGTGGATTTCGCCGTTTTTCGGGTTGGCGAGCGCGGCGGTGGAAAGTTCCCGGATGGCGTTGTCCGGGTTGCCGCTTTTGTCGTAAGCATCGGCCAATCCGAGACGGGCATGCTCGTTGGATGGCTCTCTATCGAGAACCCTGTTATATTCTTCGATAGCGTCATCAAATTGTCCCTGAATTGCATAGGCATCGGCCAGTAATGCGTGTACGACCGGATCATCGGGATTTCCCTTCAGCGCCTCCGTGGCATGGTAAAGAAGCAGGGCATCTTTGCCTTTGCCCAGAAGTATTGCCAGGCCACGATGATATCGAGGATCCGGTTTTCCCGCCAGAGCCCTTGACAACTCGGATGCTGCTTCATTATCCGATCCCCGTTTCAGCAGCAGCAAACCCAGGTTGCCGTGGGCCTGGTTGAGGGATGGGTCGTCCTCTACGGCCTGATGGTATTCGTCCATTGCCTGTTCAGGATCATTGCTTCGTTCAAAGCGGAGCCCCTTCACAAAGTGTCCTGCTGCGCCGTCGGGACATTTGTCGAGGATCTGCTGCTCCAGCTTGTCTGTGAGTCCATCCGGAGAATCGGAAATAGCCCTGGAAGCTTTAGAGCAGGGGTCGGATATGCCCCAACTGAAGCCGCACAGAGTCATTGCGCAGATCAAAAGCGGAACCAGTTGATATACGGTCCCGTATTTTGGCGGACGCAGTTTCAGTCCGGTGTTAGTCATGAATGAGCTCTCCCTGTTTCGCAACGCTGGTGTTTTTCCTTATGTAGTTTGAATGTTTGAATCTGGAAATGGTTGACAAACATGGAATAATGGAGTAGGCCCCTCCGCCATATGACGTTCCACATGGGAGAGGGGCTTGGAGGGATGGACTACTTCGATGAGATCACGAATTCGTCACGGCGGTTTTGGGACCATGCCGTCTCGTCGTGACCCTGATCAGCCGGCTTTTCCTTGCCATAGCTTATGATGGACAACCGTTTTTCGGAAACACCCATGTTAGTCATGTATTTTTTTGCTGCTCTGGCGCGACGTTCACCCAGGGCCAGGTTGTATTCGCTCGAACCACGCTCGTCGCAGTTCCCCTCTGTTGATTGCCAGATTAACCTGACTTCCATTTGCTGATTATTTTGACTATTT
>CAZRPI010000053.1:0-4872 GCA_964601865.1 uncultured Pelobacter sp.
GAGTCTTTGCCAAGTTTTCTGACAAAGAGGGCTTCTTTGGAATTTTTGTCCCAGATTACCAGGTCACGCACTTTCAGAAAATCCCGGTAATCCTCCAGCAGTTCCTCCAGGCTGGCCCGCGCCACGTTGGTCAGCTTGATCTCCATTTCCTTGGAAGTGGTCGCGGCCTTGCTCCCTTCGACGATGTTCTGTTTGCCGGAGCGGGCCGCCTGCACCATCTGATCGATGGTGCGATCGCCCTTCTTCAGATGTTTCTCGCAGAAGCGGAAAGTCAGCCGGTAGATGATCTCGGTTTTCCGGTAGGAATGCAGGGTCTGGTAGTCTCCCCGAGGGGGAATGATGGTTTCATGGGAGCTGTGGGAATCATGGGAATTATATGAAACCGGTTTTTCATTGTTCCCATCATTCCTATCATTCCCAAAGCTATTCACAATAACCCCCGAATCCTCGCCAGAACCGCCGCGCTCTCCGCATCCAGCGCCGCTATCTCATCCATAATCTCCCGCGGCGTGCGATGCTTGACGACTTCGCCACCGTTGGGATTCTTCACCGACAGGTCATATCCTTCGGCCTCGCTCAGAGAGCTGACATCCACACTCCAGCTCTTCGGTGAGTTGGCTTTGGTCTGTTGCAGTTCGATAAACTCTTTCAGATCATCGTCGTTCAGCGGGTTGGTCTTGCCCAGATTTCGACCAGGATCAAGGGAGTAGTACCAGACCTTACGGGTGGGCACGCCCTTCTCGAAGAACAGCACCACCGTCTTGACTCCCGCCCCCTGGAACGTACCACCGGGACAGTCAAGCACCGTATGCAGGTTGCAGGATTCCAGCAACAGCTTGCGCAGGCTCACCGAAGCGTTGTCGGTATTGGAGAGGAAAGTGTTCTTGATGACCACGCCAGCCCTGCCGCCAGCCTTGAGCATCTTTATGAAGTGTTGCAAAAACAGGAAAGCCGTTTCACCGGTGCGGATGGGAAAGTTCTGCTGCACCTCTTTCCGTTCCTTGCCGCCAAAGGGAGGATTTGCCAGGATGATGTCGAAACGGTCTTTCTCCTGGATGTCGGCCAGGTTCTCGGCCAGGGTGTTGGTGTGGATGATGTTGGGAGCCTCAATGCCGTGCAGGATCATGTTCATGATGGCAATCACGTAGGCCAGCGACTTCTTCTCCTTGCCGTAGAAGGTCCGTTCTTACAGGGTCTTCAGGTCGGCGGTGGTCAGGCTGGTTTGTGACTTCAGATAATCGAACGATTCACAGAGGAACCCTGCCGATCCGCAAGCCCCATCATAAACGCGGTTGCCGATCTCCGGCCCTACCACCTGCACGATGGCCCGAATCAGCGGGCGCGGAGTGTAATACTCACCGCCGTTGCGACCGGCGTTACCCATGTTCTTGATCTTGGCTTCGTAGAGAAAAGACAGTTCGCACTTTTCTGCCTGGGAGCGGAAACGGAGTTCGTCGATATGGTCGATGATCTCCCGCAGGTTGTACCCGCTGTGAATCTTGTTCTTGATCTCGCCGAATATCTCGCCGATCTTGTATTCGATGGTGTTGGGGCCGCTGGCCCGCTGTTTGAAACCGTGCAGATAGGGGAACAGTTTGCGGTCAACGAAGTCCCGCAGGTCGTCGCCGGTCAGAGCCTTGTTGTGGTCAACAACTCCATCAGCAGTCCTGGGCGCGGCCCAAGTTTCCCAGCGGTACGGCTTGTCAAGAATGAAGGCGTACTCCCTGCCCTCCAGTTCGGCCTCCATGGCCTTGTCCTGTTCCAACCCGTCAAGGTACTTCAGGAACAGCAGCCAAGAGGTCTGTTCCGTGTAGTCCAGCTCAGTAGTACAGCCCGCCTCCTTCCTGAGAACATCGTCGATGTTTTTGAAGGCTTGTTCGAACATGCTAACCCTGCTTTCCTCAAACGGCAGTGCCGTATATTAATGTTGCCTTAAACCAACTGCATTTTATATCACATCCAGAATGGAATGGGTTCAAATTATTGCCGTTTTCTGCAACAGCACAATTTTTCCCGTTTCCATCGGTTGATCTGATTCCGGAAATGCCCAGAGTTTTTTTATTGCCATGCGATGCCGGGATGTGACTCAATAATTCGATCAGTGTATGGTAGAATAGCCGTTGAATGCCCAGCACAACAAATCCAATGCATCCCGTCCCTCAACGAGGTAAAAACTTCCCCTGAAGGAGCATCAACATGAACCGTGCCCCCAAAATCGCCCTGCTGTTTTCGGCCCTGTTTGCCCTCTTCGCATTGTGTGTCACGGTGCCGGGCACGCACGCCGAACAACCCAAAACCCTGATCCTGGCCACGACGACCAGCACCCAGGATTCCGGGCTCCTGGATGTGCTGCTTCCCGCGTTCTCGAAAAAATCCGGATATTTCGTAAAGACCATATCGGTCGGTTCCGGTCAGGCAATGAAGATGGGCGAAAGAGGTGAAGCGGATGTGCTGCTGGTCCACTCCCCTGAAGCGGAAAAGGCTTTCATTGCCCAGGGTTTCGGCATCAACCGGCGTCTGGTCATGCATAACGATTTCATCATCCTGGGACCAGCCGGCGATCCGGCGGGAATCCGCGGAGCGCAGACAGCCGCCCAGGCCTTCAAAAAGATTGCCCAGGCCAACGCCCTGTTCATCTCCCGCGGCGACAATTCCGGCACCCACGCAAAGGAGAAGGGGCTCTGGAAAGCGGCGGGCATCGCTCCCGAAGGGCAGAAATGGTACCAGCAGACCGGAATCGGCATGGGCGAGACCCTCAACGTGGCCGCCGAGAAAAAAGGTTACGTGCTGGCTGACCGCGGCACCTATCTGGCGCTCAACCAAAAAAGGCATCTGGGGCTGGAAATACTGGTGGAGAAGGAAACCAAACTGCTCAATGTCTACCACGTAATTGAAGTCAATCCCGCCAGATGGCCCAAGGTTAACAACACGGGCGCCAGGGCTTTTGCCGATTTCATGGTCTCCCGGAAGACCCAGAAAATCATCGGACGGTTCGGCGTGAAGGAGTTCGGGGCACCACTGTTTATCCCCGATGCGGGCAAAAAACCTGAGTCGCTGGGTCTGTAATGGATCTGATCGTCGAGGGAATTCTCAAGGCGTTCCAGCTCTTCCGCTCTCTGGATGCGGAGGTGCTGGACATCGCCCTGCTGTCACTCAAGGTTTCCGGTCTGGCGACACTGATCAGCCTCCTGATCGGCATCTCCGCCGGAACCGTCATTGCCCTGACCAGCTTCCCCGGCAAGAGGATCATCGTCAGCCTGGTCAATACCGGCATGGGCCTGCCGCCGGTGGTGGTGGGTCTGTTCGTCTCCATACTCCTCTGGCGCAACGGCCCCCTGGGGTTCATGGAACTGCTCTACACCCCTACGGCAATCGTCATCGCCCAATCGATCATCGCCACGCCGATCGTGACCGGGATAACCGTCGGCGCCATGCAGAATCTACCGGCAAACCTTCGACTGCAGATCCTTGCCCTGGGCGCGACCCGCATGCAGCTGGTGTGGTTCCTCATCAGGGAGGCGAGGCTCCCGCTCATGGCCGGAGTTATGGCCGGCTTCGGCGGGGTCATTTCCGAGGTCGGCGCTTCGATCATGGTCGGCGGCAACATCCAGGGCTATACCAGGGTCATGACAACGGCAACCGTCATGGAAACCGGCCGGGGAAATTTCGACATCGCCATCGCCATGTCGGTCATTCTGCTGGCGTGCTGTTTTTTGATTAACTTCTTTCTGACGCTCGTGCAGCAGCGTGAAAGGCCCCGATGACGTACGAAACCTGTGTGCTCGATGTGCGCGACCTGCAGGTAACCCGGGGAGATGTGCGGGTCCTTGACATACCCTTCTTTCAACTGCGTGAAAGGGAGTTCGTGTCGTTAATCGGACCGAACGGTTCGGGCAAATCTACCCTTCTCCTCTCCCTCATGCGCCTGCTCAAATGGGACGGCGGCACGCTTGCCTATCGCGGGAGGGAGATCCGCGACCATGCCGCGGCGCTGGATTTCCGTCGCAGGATCGCCATGGTCCTGCAGGAACCCCTCCTCTTCGATACCACCGTTTACGAGAATGTGGCTTCCGGCCTCAAAATCAGGGGGATGGGACGCATGGAAATCAGAAAACGGGTTGCCGCCTGTCTGGAACGCTTCAACCTGACGGAGATGGCCCGCCGTTCCGCCCGCAAACTGTCCGGCGGAGAGGCGCGTCGCGTCAGCCTGGCCAGGGCCTTCGCGGTGGAACCGGATATGATTTTCTTCGATGAACCGTTCGCCAACCTTGATCCACCCACCAGGCAGGCCCTGAGCGACGACATGGGCCGAATCGTCCGGGAAACCGGAATTGCGGCAATCATGGTGACCCACGACCCGTCCGATGCCCTGAAGATGTCGAACCGCGTCATGGTAATGAACGACGGGAAAATCGTCCAGGACGGCCCCCCTGCAGCCGTGATGAATTCACCGAAAAACGAATTCGTCGCCAGATTCGTCGGCATGGACACCGTTCTGGAGGGGGTGGTGAAGCAGAACCTCGACCGGCAACTGGTGATCTCCGTTTCCGGGCGCGAAATTTGCGCAATCGGTGAAAACCCGGTCGCCGAACAGGTCTACTGCTGCATCCGCCCCGAAAACGTCACCATCAGTATCGTCAATCCGGAGAATACGGGCAGTGCGAGAAACGTATTCCCCGCCCGGATCACGGACATCGCATCAGCGGGTCCGTTTCTCCGTCTCAGGCTGGACTGCGGCTTTCCCCTGACCTCCTATGTTACCCGCGATACCTTTGCCCGGCTGGGATTGACCATGGACCGGGACATCTACGCCTCATTCAAGGCAACCTCAATCCACCTGATTCGAAAAAATCTTCAGCAGACCTGAGCCGG
>CAZRPI010000053.1:4972-6529 GCA_964601865.1 uncultured Pelobacter sp.
CCGGCGGTGTGGTCCGCGCCCATTGTCGTGGTGGCATAGGTAACGCCTATTCCCTTGACAGAACGGGGATCATAGGCGGGGATTGCCTGATTCTTGACCACCGGCACGCGGGTGAGACCGTAGGCCTTGCCAACCATGGCGGTGCCGCCGCCGAGGAGGTGTCCCAGGGGCGTACCCTTTCCGATCTCCTCCCTGAGCAGGCGCAGGATACCCTTGCCGTCGCCAAACGGAATGATACCGGCCTCCATGGCGACGGAGAACATGACCACCCCTTCGATCGAGTCGATGCCGATGTCATCCATCAGGTTGTCGGCAGTGGCGATATCGTCCAGATCGTCGGTGGCGCAGTTGGCGCCCATGCCCCAGATGGTTTCATATTCGAAGCCCGAAGTCAGGTAGTTGCCGTCCCTGTCGTTGTACACCTGGGAGCACTGGATGATACAACCCGCATGGCAGCCGTGTTTCGGCTTGCCGCCACGTGCGACGATCGTGTCGTGCATGGTTTCACCGGAGATTTTGTCGTGTCCCTCGAACTGGCCGTACCTGAAGTTCCTGGTCGGCAGGCCGCCGGCCTCGTTGAGGATGTTGACCAGGACATTGGTGCCGTAGGTCGGCAGGGCCTGACCGCTGACCGGATGATCGAGCAGCGCCTTGGCAAAGGTACGGGCCGCGACCTTGAACTTGTCGGGATCGGCGATCTTTACGGCCGCCGCGCCCTCGCCATTGAGGGATATGAACTTGATCTTCTTGGAACCCATGACCGCGCCGAGGCCGCCGCGCCCATGGCTGCGGATCTTGCTGTCCGGGTCCTTGACGGAGATGTTGGCAGAGGCCATCCTCAGTTCTCCGGCCGTACCGATGGTGATGACGCCGGTTTTCTTGCCGAGACGGGCTTCAAGAGCTTCAATAACCGCAAAATTATTCCTGCCGATGAGTTCGGTTTCTTCGTTGATGGTCACGCCGTCCCTGTCGATGTGCAGGCTGTACCATTTGTCCTCTCCGGGGAGCCCCTCGATGATCAGCGCCCTGATGCCCAGCCTGGCCAGCAGCTGGGCCGCTGTGCCTCCCGCGTTGCTCTCCTTGATGGTTCCGGTGAGGGGACTCTTGGCGCCGGCGGAGAGCCGGCCGGAATTGGCGGCAGGCGTTCCGGAAAGGAGACCCGGGGCAAAGACCAGCTTGTTGTTCGGCCCCAGGGGGTGACAAGTCGGCGGCACCTCGGTGGCCACGATGGTGGAGGTCAGGGCGCGCCCGCCGTAACCGGCCCATTCGGCAGGAACGTCTTCAGTTCTGATACTCAAATCCGTCATGTTTACGCGTACAATCCTGTTCATCCTTTTTCCCTTTCATTCGTGTGGTTTCATACTGCTGAGACCGTCTCCTTTCCGAAAGGGAGGCTTTGGCGTTTCCACCAAAACCCGTCGGCCTGCCTCCCTGGGGGGTCCCGTTAGGATGACAGGCTCGGAGACAACAATGGCGTTCAACAGGCAGTCGGCAACTTCCTTAAGGCGTCCATCCGAGTTGGAGAACCGCAAAACATGCCCCAACAGACGGTTTACC
>CAZRPI010000053.1:6629-22939 GCA_964601865.1 uncultured Pelobacter sp.
AGCAGCTCACTTTCGTAGTGTGACCGCGGGATCACCAGGTCGTAGCGCTCCCGCTCCAGCGGGATGAAATCCAGATCGAGGGCGCGCGCGGCTGCGGCAATGCCGAGTCCGCAGTCCGCCACGCCCGACTGGACGGCAACGGCAACGGCCATGTGGGTATACTCCTCGCGTCTGTAGCCCGATATCTTTTCCGGCCCGATCCCCAGCTTCTCCAGATGGTAGTCCAGCAGAACCCTTGTGCCGGCCCCCCGCTGCCGGTTCACATAGCGCAGGTCGCCCCGGGCCAGATCGCCCAGCGCCCTGATCCCCCTGGGGTTGCCCGGAGCCACGATCAACCCCTGCTCGCGATGCATGAGGGTCAAGAGCACCACCGGCAGACCGGGCAGGTACTGTTTCACGTAGGAAACGTTGTAGTCGCCCGTGGCCGGGTCCAGCAGGTGGGAGCCGGCCAGATGCGCATCCCCCCGCCTGAGCGCCAGCAAACCGCCGAGGCTGCCGGCGTTGGCGCTGGTGAAGCGACGGCCGGCATCCGCCAGGAATTGAGCCAGCAGATCCAGGCAGAGATCGTGGCTCCCGATGTGCACCAGGGTCCGCTCGATGACGGACGGGTCACGGTAAAGCTCCACGGTCACATCCTGACCGGCCTCCACCCCTTCCGAGAAGCGTGGGATGCGCACGATGCCGTCGGCGCGAACGAGCGAGGTGATGACGCCGGCTCCGCGGGAGAGCGGCGCGGCAACGGTCCGCTCGCCGACCCTTCCCACGGTCACCCGCACCATCTCGTCCTCGCCCAGGGGAGAGAGGAGCTTGCGGGTGATTGATGCCTTCATCACCGGTTTCTCCCGCCGCGCCAGACCGAGCCAGCGGGATATGACCGGCTCCACGAACGTCTCCCCGGTCAGCGCGCAGGAGACCGGATAACCCGGAATACCGATGACCGGGGTATTGTGTGCGGCGACCATGCCCAGGATGACCGGATGGCCCGGGCGGACGGCCACACCGTGAACCAGCAGGGTACCCAGCTCCGCCACCACACTCGAGGTGTAATCCTCGCTCCCCGCCGAGGAACCGGCGTTGACCAGGACCAGGTCATGACCGGCTGCAGCCTCAAGCACCGCCGCCCTGATGCTCTCATGGTCGTCGACAACTACCGGGTAGCGGGTCGGGGCTCCGCCCCATTCCCGCACCTGGGCCGCCAGCACCAGTGAGTTGTACTCGATGATGTCGCCCGGCTTCAGTCCGTCCCGACCGGCCTGCTCCACGGTCACCAGCTCGGAGCCGGTGGGGATGACGGCAACGCGCGGCCTGCGGCGCACGTTCACGGTACCGTGCCCGCATCCTGCCAGGGCTCCCAGATCCACCGGTTTGAGCAGGTGATTGGCCGGGAGCACCAGTTCGGTGGCGACCATGTCCTCCCCCATGGGTCTGACGGCCGTCCAGGGCGCCACCCCCGCCCGGATCTCGATCGCCTCTCCGCCATCCGCCTCATCGATACTCTGGGTATGCTCGATCATAATGACGGCATCGGCCCAGGAGGGGAGCGGATCGCCGGTGTCCACATAGGCGGCCCGACCATCGGGCCCGACCCTGAGGCGTTTCGGCGCCGTCTCGGTCGCGCCGATGGTATCCACCGACCTGACCGCATAGCCGTCCATGGCGCTGGCATGATAGGCCGGAGAGGAAAGCGCGGCCCACACCGGCTTTGCCGTAACGCGCCCCAGCGCCTCCTCCAGCGCCACCTCCTCGCCCGGAAGTTCCGACCAGGCCCCGCAGTTCTCCATTGCCGCGATAAACCTGCGCCAGGCCTCCTCCAGCGGGATATTTTCCAGATAGAAATTTCTTCTTTTGCCCATTTCACTCTCCTGCCGCGCGGAAAATCATCCTGGAAACGGCAGTCGGGGGTTGCCGTAGAGAGCGCATCAGGGCTGTTTCGTCGCAATTCCCGGCGAAATGGAGCGTCAAACAGCCGATACTGTCTGAAGCCCAAAGGGCTGAGTTTATCGGCTGTAGCGGAATGAGCCCTGGAATTGTAGAAACAGCCCGTCTGCGCGAACGCAGGCAGCCCCCGACTGCCGAATTCAGAATCAGAACAACTCTACCTCGACCGTCTCACCGCTGTAGATACCGCTCGAGTCGAGCGGCACGCATACCAGGCCGTCCGACTTCACCAGGGTGTAGATCAGGTTCGACTTGCCGAAAACCGGTTCGGCCCAGAGTTGAGCATCGCGATTAACCAGCCTGACCTGAACGTAATCCTCGCGGCCGGGAACCGAGGCGATGTTGTGGGTGATCCTTGCCGTGATACTCCGTCTTACCGGCGGTTCCATCAGGCCCTGCATTTTCCGGAGCAGTGGGGTCAGGAACAGACCGGCCACGACCATCGCGCTGACCGGGTTTCCCGGAAGGCCGATCACCGGTTTGGCGTCGCAGACCCCCAGAATGGTCGGCTTGCCCGGCCGCACCGCGACCCCGTGCACCAGCACGCCGGGCCGCCCCAGGCTGTTCACCACATCGGCCGACAGGTCGCGAGTCGAAACCGACGACCCCGCGGAAATCACCAGGGCGTCCGCGCTTTCCAGCGCGGCGCGGCATGCCGAAAGGAGCGCGCCGTAATCGTCGCCGATTATCCCCCCTGGCAACTGGATCCCACCTGCCCGTTCCACAAGGGCCGCCACGGTGTAGCTGTTCACGTCCCGGATCTGGCCCGGACCGGGCGCCTGTTCGGGAGGTATGACCTCGTCCCCGGTGGAGATGATCGCCACGCGGGGTCTTGCGGCCACCCCGACCCGCGTGATGCCGAGAGACATCAGGCCGCCCAGGTCCTGCGGGCGGAGGGAATGCCCCGCCTCGAACAGCGGATCGCCTTCCCTCACGTCTTCACCCACATCGATGACATTCTCGCCCGGCGCGACGGCACGCAACACCTCGATGGTGGACGCGTCGAGCTTCTGGGTCCTCTCCAGCATCACCACGGCGTCGGCTCCCGTCGGCAGCATGCCGCCGGTATAAACGACGGCCGCCTGGGCCGGACCGACGACCAGTCGAGACTCGCGCCCCATGGGAACCTCACCGATGACGTCGAGATACGCGGGCAGGGATTCGGTCGCGCCAAAGGTATCCCCGGCCCGCACCGCATAACCGTCCATGGTGCCGCGCGGAAAGGCGGGCAGAGAGGAGGGGGCGGACAGTGTCCCCGCCAGCACGCGGCCGAGAGCCTCCGCGGTGGAAACGGTTTCCACCCTGATGTTCAGGGGGAGCCGGTCGGACAGCACCCTGAGGGCATCCGCCGGGGGAAGCACCGTAAACATTTCGGCCATTATTACTCCTCGATTTCATTACTTGTTTTACCCTCTGAAGCGCTTCAGGCAATGAGGGAGGTTATGAATTTTAGCACAATGGCAATCTATGCAAAACGTTTCACTCGGTGTTTCACCTCAGTCAAACACACATGAATGAGGTCCCTGCAAAAGCCGGAAGAACTCCCTCCCCTCCGGCAAAAGAGCTGAATCACGTTTTTTCCTTTAAACTTCCTGCCGTTGCGCCTTCGAGTGAGACCGATGTTTATAAAAAGGTAAACCGGCACAAAGAAGAGCCAAAACCAGGAAAAATCTTCAGAAAAATGTTGTATAAAGAATTGTCCCGCATGGGCAATCCGGTAATTTGATTCGGAGTGAACACTCGTCATGAATGAACAGCAGATCGAAAGATATTCCCGCCAGATCATGCTCAGGGAAATCGGCGGCAGGGGGCAGAAGAAACTGTTGGCGGGACGTGTTCTTATCATCGGGGTAGGAGGTCTCGGCTCTCCCATTGCCCTTTACCTGGCCGCCGCCGGCGTGGGTACCATCGGTATTGCCGACGCCGACGAGGTCAGCATCTCCAACCTGCAGCGCCAGGTAATCCACGCCACCCCCGACATCGGCAGGAAGAAGGTGGAATCGGCCCGTGAGAAGATGGCAGCCATCAATCCGGATGTGCTGGTACGCACCCACGATGAATGGGTTTCAGCCGCCAATATCGAGGGCATCATTTCCGACTACGATTTCGTCATCGACGCCACCGACAATTTCGTGGCCAAGTTCCTCATCAACGACGCCTGCGTACTGACCGGCAAGTCGTACTCACACGGCGGGATACTCCAGTTCTTCGGCCAGACCATGACGGTCCAGCCTCGTCGCTCCGCCTGCTATCGCTGCATCTTTCCGGCGTATCCCAACAGGGATGTCATTCCCACCTCCTCCCGGGCCGGCGTTCTGGGAGTGCTTCCCGGCGTTATCGGCACGATTCAGGCCACGGAAGCGATCAAATTTCTGCTGGGAACGGGCAGATTGCTCAATGACCGGTTTCTGACATACGACGCCATCGACATGGAATTCATGACCATGGATATCGGCAGGAACGGCAACTGCCCGATCTGCGGCGATCATCCGACAATCACCGGACTCGGGGATGCGCTGGGCTTGGGGCGCTGCAATCTCCTGAGATCCGCGAACTGAGGCATTCAAGACAGGATGGCCACTTTTTTCTTTTTCCTGCCCATTTTTCAAAAGTGTACATGTGAAAATTTGGGTGTAAAATAGGGTGAAGTTGTACATCAATATATCAACGATCGGAGGATGCCATGGTAAGAGTAGTTGTAAGTCAACGTCCCGGCCAACCTGACTGCTGGTATATCAATGAGATTTCGGACATCGGCGTATCGCTGGGAAAGGTCTGCTACAAATCCAGCAGGGATGCAACCAAGGCGGCCAAGCAGCAGCATCCCTACGTGAAGATCGAAGTCGAATAGGAGGCGGGTCAACTGGTCGGGCCGGATTCAGCGGGAGTCCGGCCTGCCTGAGTGCCGCCAGGATATGGCGGAGTAGACGTTCGGCTGTCCGCGTGCGCCCGGGGGTCGGGGGGCTGGGGTTTTCCCGGCCCCCTTTTTACTGTCAGGAATCCGGCGCGACGCACAGATCCTTCATGGGAGAACCCGAAGCGGCTTCTTGCCGGTTCCCGTGGAGAAACCAGCGGTCCAGCACCACGTGGCGCGCGAAGCGGTCGCTGGACAGGAGTCTCGCCCCGAGAAAACGCAGGATCCCCGATAAGAGCGGCACGGAGGGGATCTCCATGCATTCGTCCTCAAATAGAGTATCGAGACGAGCCGAATAGCTCTCCAGATTGTCGCGGCGGTAGTTCCCTCCGGCCGCCAGTACGGTCCCGGCGGCCAACAGAGCCGACCTGACCGCGGGCAGAATTCCCTCGCCGCTCCGTGGATGAGCCAGCCCGGCCGCATCTCCCACCAGCAGCACGCCATCGCCCACGCAGGTACGCACCCTCTGCCGTCCGTACACACGATAGGCATGCCCCTGAAACCGGTCGGCAAACCGTGCGGCCACGTCCCCCCGCTGCGCGAGAAAACCGCAGAAATCCCTGGTATGGCGAGCCAAGTCAACCGCATCCATCCGCCCCAGGCCCACATTCAGATACCCCTCTTTCCTGAAGAGCCATCCGTACCCCTTCATGTCCCTGCAGAAAAAGAGCGCCGGAGTATCGGGCGCTGTGCGGCAGAGCCGCGCCTGGTCCGGACTCATGGCAAATTCCGCGACCTGGGCCACGACGACCCCCTCCCCGCCGGGCTTCGAGCCCAAAAGACGCGCCACCGGGCAGAAATGCCCCCCGGCGCCCACCAGAAGCTTCGCCCTGATACGGTCGTTCACAAGCCAGCCACCGTCGTAGCGTCTCAGGGTCAGTACCCGCTCACCCAGAATCCGGCGCGAAGCGCTACGCCGCAACAGGTAGTCATCGAATTCGCAGCGTCTGATGCCGTAACTGACCGGGGCGTCGTAACGGGTTACCAGTTCGGGGCCATCGATGAGGCCGGTGCGGAACGAGTTGACTTCCTGCAACACCCGTCCCCGGCGATACTCCTCGATATCGATCTCCAGCTCTTCCAGAACCGCCGGGGTTATCCACCCGGCGCACGGCTTCGGGCGCGGAAAGGTCTTGCCGTCCACGACGAGCACATCCAGGCCTGCCTGCGCCAGTTTCCACGCGCAGGTCGATCCTGCCGGTCCTGCCCCCACTATGAGCACGTCGCAGCTTTCCATCATGAATCTCCGTCTGGAGTAGTGAGGTGGTTGCGCGTCATGGGAACCAGGTTGTTGCCGGAGCGCGAGAACAGGACCTGAAAGAGCTGCAGGGCGCCGATGTTGAAATTGGCGACGCACCCGGCCAGGTAGAGCCGCCAGGCGCGGATGAAACATTCATCGTACATCTCCCGCACCAGCTCCAGGTTCCGTTCGAAGCGATCAAGCCACTGCTCGCAGGTCTTCGCATAGTGCAGCCTGAGGTTCTCAACATCGAGAACCGTGAACTGGTACGGTTCGAACAGAGACATCATCTCCCGCAGCGTTGGAGGGTAGCTGCCGGGGAAAATGCGTTTCAAAAACCAGGGGTTCATGGGTGTGGAGCTGTTCTGTCCGATGCTGTGAACCAGCCCGAAGCCGTCTTCAGTGAGACAGCGGTCCATGATCCTGCCCAGCTCAAGATAATGGTCGAGCCCCACATGCTCCAGCATTCCCACCGAAACGAAAACATCGCATTTTCCGGTAATGTTCCGGTAGTCATCCTCGATATATTCGACCCGCCTCTCAAGCCCCTCTGCTTTTACCCGTTCACGCGCATATTCCACCTGCTTGCGGGAAATGTTGAACGCCCTGACCCTGACGCCATAATGTTTCGCCATGTGGCGGGCCAGCGCTCCCCAGCCGCAGCCGGCCTCGATCACGCTCTGCCCGGGCCGCAGCCTCAGCTTGCGGCAGACCAGTTCCATCTTGGCGACCTGGGCCTCTTCCAGGGAAGCGCCGGCATGGGGAAAATAGGCGCAGGTGTAGAGCATCTCCCTGTCCAGCCAGAGCTCGTAGAAGTCGTTGCCGATATCGTAGTGGTGATGGATGTTGCTTTGCGAGCCGGTGAGGGAATTGAGTCTGGGCTGATTGCGGCGGTAAGCGTGGGGGTCGGGTTTGCCGCGGAATCTGGGTGTCCTGGCCATGGACCTGTAAACCGTTTCCAGGAACTGCGTCACGTCCCCTTCGATCCTGATCCGGCCGGTGCAGTAATCATCTCCGAAGTGCAGGAGGGGATTTGCCAGCAGCCTCCAGAGTGCGCCCCGCTCGCGAATCTCCATCCCGACATTTGCCGGGGTGCGGGATGGCGCAAACGCCCCACCATCCCACAAAACCACCCGCAGGGGAGGTTCTCCGATGGCGCTCAGGAATGCGCGGACCAGCCATCTGTCAATACCGTAAACCTTTCCACCGGCGTCCGCCCTGCAGGTCTGTTCCGGGATCGGCAGACCGAGTGTGTCTGTCCAGGGAACCTTCATGACAGTCACCCCGCAACGAGGAATTCATTGCGTTAATTTTGTATCATAATCAGCCGAAGTCAAGCGGCCGGGATGATCAGGACGGTTCCCGGTCCGTCCCTTCTCCCGTAAAACTCCACGGCAAAATTCGGAAAAAAGCCGGCGATAGGGTAGACTGTAAGACATGAACAAAGAGCTCGTGAAAAAGCTGATCACGGAACTGGGCGGCACATTCTCCCGGGAGCTGGGTATCGACCTGAGTTCAGGGGAAGCTGGAGAAATCTTCAGATGGTTTCTGGCCGCCAAGCTCTTCGGCGCGCGGATCTCCACGGCAATCGCCATGAAGACCTACAGGGAGTTCGAGCGCTGCGGCGTGACGACGCCCCAAACCATCCTCGACAGGGGATGGGACGGCCTCGTCTCCATCCTGGATGCCGGAGGATACGTCCGCTATGACTTCTCTACCGCTTCCCGGCTCCTGGCAATCATGGCAACGTTGATGAGGTCGTACGGCGGCGACCTTAACGACCTCCACCGGCAGGCGACGGACACGGCCGATCTGGAGAAGAAGCTCAAGGAGCTCGGACCCGGGATCGGCGACGTGACGGTGAACATCTTCCTGCGGGAGCTTCGCACCGTCTGGCCGAAGGCGCGTCCGGAGCTCGCTCCTCCGGCGCTGCTTGCCGCCGGGCGCCTGGGTCTTGTGGGTGCGCGGAAGAACCCGCTGGCTGCGCTCGAAAAAATCTGGTTGGAGCATGCGCTGGAGAACAGGGATTTCTGCGATCTGGAAGCAGCGCTGGTGCGTCTGGGCAAGAATTACTGCCGGAAGGGAAGGCATGAAAACTGTCCGCTGAGAGATGACTGCGGAATGAGGGAATCGGCCGACTTCAGCTAGTTCTACTACAGGGAAACCAGCGAGTTCCACAGCTTGCGGGCCTTTTTCACGACACTGTCAGGAGCGAAGGAAATGTATACTTACCTAATTTTTCCCAGTCAAAAACTCTGTGTTTTCACTGGCCGTGGAGATATTACTTTTGATGAAATCAGAGAGACAGCCAGATTAATGCTATCAGATTCCAATTGGCAAACTGGCTGGGACCTTTTATACGACTTAAGAGATGCCTATATCGTTGAATTAAACTATAAAACCTCTATCCGCACTTCGACCATTGACCGAAAATACTACGATCAGGTTAAGGGTGGAAAAGTAGCTGTAGTTGCCAACAGGGATGTAACATTTGGAGTTTTTAGAATGTATTTTTCAATTGCAAGCGACCGCCCTCAATATGTTCAAATATTTCGCGGCATTGAGGAGGCTATTGTTTTTCTTGATCTTGATTCAACTTTCGTCAAACAACTTGGTACGACATAGGTAACGCTGCTTGGAAAGCAAAAATAAATTGCCTCTAAGACGAAGCCATGGTATACCGTAATCGCCTAAACAATTGAAGCGATTTTTGAGACGAATTGATGCAGACCTATATCTGGCAATTGGATAGCTGGCCCCATCTCATCTGGAATACCGACAGGCTCCTGGCCCCACTGGGAGAATGCCGTCTGTTGCAGGGCAAGCTGCTGAGCAGAACCGGAGGGCTGGGAATGCGGCTGGACACCCAGGCCCAGGCTGAAATCCTTGTTGAGGAAACAATCAAGACCGCGGCTATCGAGGGAGAACTCCTGGATGTACGTTCAGTACGCTCATCGATTGCCCGCAGGCTCGGCCTCCCGTCCGCAGGTCTGCCGGTGGACCGGAGGATCGACGAACTGGTCTCCGTGCTGCTGGACGCCACCCAGCGCTTCGACACGCCCCTCACCCCGGAACGCCTGTGGGGATGGCAGGCGGCGCTGTTCCCTTCCGGTTACTCCGGCCTGCACAGAATCAGGATTGGCGGCTGGCGGGAAAGCGCTGAACCCATGCGTGTCGTCTCTGGCCCCATCGGCCGCGAGAAGATACACTTTGAGGCGCCGCCATCCGACAGGCTCGACATGGAAATGCGGCAGTTTCTGTCATGGTGGCATGACAGCATCGGCGCAGTTGAAGGCCTGATGCGGGCGGCGCTGGCACATCTGCGGTTTGTGACTATCCACCCTTTTGACGATGGCAATGGACGCATAGCCCGCGCCTTGACCGACATGGCCCTGGCCCAGGATGACAGGCAGCGTATCCGATACTACAGCCTGTCCACCCAGATCATGGACGAGCGGGAAGAGTATTATAACGTCCTGGAAATAACGCAGAAAGGTCCAGGAGACGTCACGGACTGGCTGGTCTGGTTTCTGGGATGCTTTGCCAGGGCCATAGCAAAATCGGAAGATATTTTGAACGGGGTTTTTTCCAAGTCGGAGTTCTGGCGGCAACACGCCCAGAAGCAGTTGTCCGAACGCCAGATAAAAGTCATCAACAGACTGCTGGATGCCGGCGCGGATGGCTTTGAAGGCGGTATGACCACGCAGAAGTATGCCTCTATGACTCATTGCAGCAGGGCCACGGCGTTTCGCGAGTTGGATCAGTTGCTAGAAATGGAGATACTGAAGAGAATCGGGATGGGACGTGCGGCCAGGTATGAGTTGGTGCTGGATTAGCGGACAAGTAATGATGAGGGCTCAACATTTTTGACATTACTAACCAAGCGGCTGTATCTTCCGGGCAGTTTTACGAGGCAGGAAATACCGACGGGAAGTTAAACTCTATCAGTGCATCGAACAACTCGCAGGAGAGCAGCAAACATCAGGCTGTTTTCTTGCGCTGTTCCTCTTCCCAGCCGATGCAGGCAAGCAGAACCATGCGTGGAATGGGGCGCGCGCCCGAACCATAGGCGCTTACGGTGCGCACCGTGACCCCCAACTCGCGACTGGCGGCGGCAACGGAGAGGCCGTTCCTGATTCTCCAGACCGTGAAGCGGTCTGCCGGTGTTTCCGCATGCTGTTCCAGCATGTCCGCCAAAAGAGTGTCGGCGCCAATCTGGATGTCAAATTCGGGCCATTCGGCTTCCCATCCGTACTCCCCCAGAACGGCGCCGGAAAAGGCATCCGAATCACGAAGAGGAGCAAGACCGGGCAAGGAGAAAACGGAATCTTTCAGGCTCACCAGGCCGCCTGAGCCGTCGGCAAAACGGACATCGAGGCAATAGTCGGCGGCAGGCATTACGGCTGTCAGCCGGGGGCGGGTTATCCGTGTAGCGCGTGCCATTGTTGCATCAACTCCTCTCTGTTATCGGTTATCCATTTCAGGGCATGACGCAGAATCCTTACCGGCGCGGAGCCGTCCATAACTTCCAGCGTGACGAGGTTTATTACCGCTTCAAACTCAGGCCCCATGAGGTGGAGATGCGGAGGATTGTGGTCCTTCTCCCGCAGCGTAATCCTGTAATTTGAAAACCGGTACTTGGTCGTCATGGCCCAAATATATGGAAATAATTTCTATATGTCAAGAATCGGCAGTATGATATGAGGAACCGGCGCGGGTCTTGAAAAACGAGCAGTTGGGGCAAAACGGGCAAATGGATGATGCCGGGGGCAGGAGTTGAAGACGGCAGCAGCCCGGACTTTCAAGTGCCCTGGGGTACTTTGGGCCCATGTTTCTCAAGAAACCGGAGAAGGCTGGTTTTGATTCCGTCCCTGACTCTGCGGAGCTCAGTCATGATCTCTTCTTCATCGCCGGCCGCCTTCAACGGGTCGGCAAAGCCATACAGATACCGCCGCTGCACGCCATGACTCGTCTGTTCCAGGTGGGGACAGGCCGGGCCGCATGGTCCGCAGTAAGTGATTGCCCCACGGAGGAGGCACTTTTCCCGGGCATCCCCCAGGAGGGTCAGAACGTAATCGAAGCTTTCTCCCGCAAATTCGGCCACTTCTTTCGAACACTGTCCGGAGATGTCGATGCCGATCTCGGACATGACGGCAATGACCCTCGGATCGATGGACGTGGCCTCGGTTCCGGCTGAAAAGGCCAGAACCCGGTCGCCCAGGAAGTGGTTGACCAGTCCCTCGGCCATCTGGGAGCGGCAGGCGTTGTGATTGCTCAGGAACAGTACTCTGATATTCATAAATAACACTTCCTTGTGATATTCTGGGAACCACGGGTGATCAGAAATCCACAACCCGCCGAGAAGGAATTGAAAATGCCCCAACCGCACATCTCTCTTCGACCCGCAACGAACATCATCCTTATCATTGTCTGGGCATCCCTGGCCATTCTTTTCAGTTCAAAATTCAACCCATTGCCATTGCCGGTACTCGTCGCGGGAGCAATTTTCGGTGTTGCGGGCGGAATCATGCAGGTACTGGGAATCAGGGAGGGGAGGCATAAGTTCCGCAACGTGAAGACGGCGCTCGATGTCCGGCAGCAACTCAAAACCACGGAATGGGGCAAACGGTACCTCTACTCCCTCTGGACCAGCAGCATCGCCATCTTCCTGATTTCCCTGTCGGCCAGACAACCGCTGAATGCCCTGTTCGCCGGCTACTGCACCATGTGTTTTTTCCGGGATGTGATAACCCTGAAATCGGCATTCGAACTGGCGAAGCTGGCGATCCGCTCATAATACGAAATGAAACAGTTGAAACGCATGCTCACGGTTGCGCTGGTTACATTCGTCACACTCCTGGCCGTCATTACCGTCTACCAGCGCAGAATGATCTACTACCCGAGCCACCACTCGGAGACCAACGGGCTTGCGCCCTGGATCGTGGACGGTGCTGTCATCGGCTACGCCCGCACGGTGAAGAACCCGGCGAACGTCTGGCTGTTCACCCACGGCAACGGCGGCCAGGCGGCGGATCGTGTCTACGCCCTGTCATGCTTCTCGGCCTCCGATTCGGTCTACATCCTGGAATACCCCGGCTACGGCAGCCGCGCAGGCTCCCCCGGCAGGGCAGCCATCGACGCCGCCGCGGAGGCGGCGTACCGGGAACTGAGGAGGAGCTATCCCAACACTCCCGTCTGCGTGGTGGGCGAATCCATCGGGAGCGGCCCCGCGTCCAGCCTGGCCCGGATGCAGCGGCCGCCGGACAGGATCGTGCTGATCGTCCCGTTCGACACCCTGGTGAGCCTGGCAAGGGATCACTTTCCCCTCATCCCGGTGGGGCTGCTCCTGCTCGACCGTTGGGACAACATCGAGGCGCTCGAGGGGTATTCCGGAAAACTGGAGATCTTCGCGGCCAGGGACGACACTATTATTCCGGTCCGTCACGCCAGGGCGCTGGCCAGGGCACTGCCGAACGCGGTATTCCACGAAATACCCGGCGGGCACAACGACTGGCCTGCAAGCGGAGCGGTCAGGATACGCAACTGATATTTGTTAACAGGAGGTGATGCATGACCGGTGTCAAAACCCACAACCATGTTACCAATCTTTCCGGCAACGAAATTTACTGCCTGAACAGGCTGTCGCTCAATCCGGGCAATATCTGCGTGGGCAACAGCGTCTTCGCGCTGGGCATCATGGGCAGCCTGACCGCCGGGCTGAACATACTGGCCGGAGGCGAGATTCCCCAGGTAACCAGCCTGATCCATGACGGCCGCGTGAACGCCATCGACCGCATGATGCAGGAGGCCAGGGCCAGCGGCGGAACCGGGGTAACTGGCGTAACCACCGAACTGATCAGCCACGGCAGCAACATCGAATTCCTCTCCATCGGCTCCGTCGTGCACAGGGCGGGCGCGAGCCAGGAGACGCTGAACTTCTCCACCTCGGCCGACGCCCAGGAACTGTACTGCCAGGTGGACTGCGGCTTCAGGCCGATCAGCTACGTGCTGGGAAACGTGGCGTACTCCATCGGACTGGGTGGCAACATCAGCGGCTTCCTGAGGAGCCTCGGCCGGGGCGAAGTCACCGAGTACTCCGAGATCTTCGACAAGACCAGACACCTGGCCCTGGAGCGCATCACGCGCGAGGCCAGACAGTGCAGGGCCAACGCGGTCATCGGCATCAACACCTCCATCACTCCGCTCATGGGCGCCCACGAGATGCTCATGCTCGGCACGGCCTCGCACCACCCGGCGCTCACCAATTACGCCACCACCCCGGTCACCTCCGACATGACCAACGAGGAGCTCTGGAACATGGTCAACATCGGCTACATGCCGATCCGGCTGGTGATGGGGGTCTCGGTCTATTCCCTGGGAATCGTGGGCGGGATCAAATCGCTGTTCAAATCCATGGTGCGGGGAGAGGTGGACACCCTGACCACCCTGCTGTACGAGGCCAGGGAGAAGGCGCTGGACAGGATCCAGACAGACGCCAGGAACCACGGGGCCGACAATGTGATGGGCGTCAAGATCCACGTGTACGAGCTTGGCGGAGGGTTGATCGAGTTTCTGGCCATCGGGACCGCCGTGAAGAAGGTGGAAGGCATGACCACCAGAACGCCGGCCCTGATTCCACAGGCCATCATCAGGGACCGGGACACCTTCTTCGAGAAGCCGCCCCAGGGGGGGCGCGCCGTGGCCCTCACTGAGAGCGGGAAATCCTCCGCCTCGGCCACGCAGAGGGGTCCCATCGCCATCATCATCATAATCGCGGTAATCCTGCTGCAGGTGTTCATCTTCATGATGAAGCACCATTGAAACCGCCGAGGCGCGAAAAAAACAAAGGCCGGCTCCAATGGAGTCGGCCTTCTTTTATGGGCAGTAAAACGCCGGACTCATGCGGGGATCATCCCCGCTGACCCGGCCCTGCCGATAATCTCGTCCACCCGCGCGCCGTCCAGGGTCTCCTCGTCCAGCAGGGCCCCGGCCAGTTGGTCCAGCTTGTCGCGGTGAGCTGACAGCAGTTCCGTGGCCTTCTGCTCGGCTTTCGTGATGAAAGCGGAGATCTCCTGGTCGATACGCCAGGCCATGGCCTCGGAAAAGGTCTTCTCCTCGGCCAGCTTCAGCCCGAGGAAGGGGTGCTCCTCGCCCCGGGTGAAGGTCATCCCCCCCACCTTCTCGCTCATCCCCCACTGGCACACCATCTTCTCCGCCAGGCTGGTGACCACCTTCAGGTCGGCCTGGGCGCCGCTGGAAACCTCCCCGAACACCAGCTTTTCCGCCATCCTGCCTCCCATGGCCACCACCAGCCGGTTTTCCAGATAGCTCTTGGGATAGTGGTAGCGGTCGTCTTCCGGGATCTGCTGGGTCACCCCCAGGGCCATGCCGTGGGGGATGATGGTCACCTTGTGGATCGGGTCAGCGCCGGGGATGAGCCGGGCCACCAGGGTGTGGCCGGCCTCGTGGTAGGCGCTGATCCGCTTCTCTTCGGGCGAGATGATCATCTTCCGCTCGTTCCCCATCAGGATCTTGTCCTTGGCCTTCTCCACATGCTCCATGGTCACCGCGCTGGCGTTCTCCCGCGAGGCGAGGATGGCGGCCTCGTTCACCAGGTTTTCCAGGTCGGCCCCGGTCATGCCCGGAGTCCCGCGGGCAATCACACCCAGGTCGATCCTGCCGTTCATGGTGATCTTGCGGGTATGAACCTGAAGTATCTTCTCCCGGTCCCGCCAGTCGGGGCGTTCGATGACCACGTGGCGGTCGAAACGGCCGGGGCGCAGCAGGGCCGGATCCAGGACGTCGGGGCGGTTGGTGGCCGCCAGCACGATAACCTCCTCGTGCCGGTCGAAGCCGTCCATCTCCGACAGGAGCTGGTTCAGGGTCTGCTCTCTCTCGTCGTGGCCGCCGCCGAAACCGGCGCCCCGGCTGCGCCCCACCGCGTCCAGCTCATCGATGAACACGATGCTGGGCGCCGCCTTCTTGGCGTTGGTGAACAGGTCCCGCACCCGGCTGGCGCCGACTCCGACGAACATCTCGATGAACTGGGACGCGGAAATGCTGAAAAAGGCGACTCCCGCCTCGCCCGCAACCGCCCGCGCCAGAAGGGTCTTGCCGGTACCGGGGGGGCCCACCAGCAACACCCCCTTGGGGACCTTGCCGCCGATGCGCTCGAACTGTTTGGGGTTACGGAGATAGTCCACGATCTCCTTCAGCTCCCGCTTGCTGTTCTCCATGCCGGCCACATCCTTGAAGGTCACGTCCGTCTTTTCCCCCGCGGCATAGGTCTTGGCGCCGGAACGGGAGAAGCCGCCCATCAGGCTTCCGGGCCCCTGGCTGCGCATGCCGCGCATCCCGAGCCACCAGATGCCGATCAGGATAATCCACGGCGCCACGTAGATCAGGGCGTTCACCAGGAATGGCGGTTCCGTCGAGACGGCGTTCAGCTCGACCTTGCGGGCCGTCAGGTCGGCCATCAGGGTCTGATCGGCTATGGTCGGCATGACGGTGCTGAAACTGGTCACATCCCGCGTCACGTCCGTCTCGCGGACCTTGTCGCCAATGGTGGTTTTGTTCCGGAACTCGCCCGTGATGACCGCACCCTTGATCGTGATTTTCCTGACATTGTCCGCCGCCAGCTCGCTACGGAAACGGCTGTAGCTGATCTGCGCAACCCGGGCGCCCTGTTGCGCGAAGTAGGTGTTGACCAGGTTGAAGATCACAGCGAACAGCATGACGGCGATCAGCGGTTTCCAGATGGATGGGTTCATGGGGAATACCTCGATTACTGCAGCAAGATAAGCATAGTTTATCGTTTTGTGCGGATTACACAAGAGCTGTGGGCGGGGATGGTTATCCAGTTTCGAGGCTGGAGTCAGTCAGGACATCCGGTACTTCGGACGCAGGCACACCTGAGAACAATGATGATCGGAAGAAATGAGCTGCTTTTCTTATGAGTAAGCATCCCCCGGCAAAGCCGGGGGCTTTAAAAGTCGTGAACCGCTCAAAGCGGTATTTTTCAAAAGATTCCGGAGAACATGGCGCTTGTACGATTGCCTCCCTATTCACCGGAACTGAACCCCGCTGAGCAGATTTGGAATTCACTACGAAAGAACTACTTCGCCAACAAAGTCTTTGATTCACTTGGTGCCGCCACAACCCAAGCTGAACAAGGTTTGTCAAATATGGCCGCCACTCTGGAGGCAATGAAAAGCCTGA
>CAZRPI010000054.1:0-6423 GCA_964601865.1 uncultured Pelobacter sp.
TTGCGTTATGGATGGCCGCGAAAGCCTATCCCGAGCGTTTCAGAGACCTGAATATTGAAAAGATCATCGACGATTTCTACCGGAAGGTTTACCGCGTCTCCGGGAAAAAAGTCTGGAATGATTTTAAATAGACACTGTGCCAATGGTTTCATCTGCATAATTTCGCGGTTTCCCACCATCAGTTGCTCGCAATTTGCCCAGTCGCGACCTGACTGTAAAAATCCGCCCTTGTTCATACATACACCAGCCTGCGCAAAAAAAATGATTGCAACGAAAACAAAATCGTGCTACCAGTACATCCGGTTGCACAATTCATTAATATGTGCGACTGAAATATCAAGCTCTCAATGCGGACGGACTTTCTGTTTTAAGTCCTTTTTTTTGCCCCACCTGTAGCACATTTTCTTACAAACGTATGCAATCAGTTGCATTTTTGGCGGCTTAAAGTGATTACACCCGTTCAGACCACCGTACAGATGAGACTCAGACACTTTTTTCTGTTCTCGATGGCGGGGCACCTGATCGCCCTTACCATCGCAGTGCTTGCGGTCCGGAATGCCTCGCTCCGCCTGGCGCCCCTGGAGACGGTCTGCTTCGTGAACATGAGCGACCTGCCGCTGGGTGGGGGCAACTCCAGGGAGAAAAAAGGCGGCGGTTCCCCGAAAGCAAAACCCCTGCCCGGTCCGCCCGCGCCGGTCTCCGTTGCGAGGGCCAGGGAAATAGCGCCGGTCCCGCGCCGCTCTCCGGCTGAAAATGCTGCCGCGCCGGTTGCGGCAAACCGTCCCGCCAAAGCCGTTTCTTCCGTCGCTCCGGCTGCATCACCCGCGAGCCATGGGGGTGGAGTCTCGGGGGTAGCGGCTAAAGCCGCCGCGGCCGGCGGAGGGGGGATGGGAGGATCGGGTGGAACGGGCGGCTCGGGGAAAGGAACGGGAAGCGAGGGTGAGGGTTCCGGCGGCGGCGGACAGCCGGGAGAGGTGGGATTCGGGACGGCAACCGGTATTTCCTACGCCCACCAGGTGAAACCGTTCTATCCGGCTCTGGCCAGGCGCTTCAACCGCGAGGGCAAGGTCCTGCTGAGACTCACTGTCAGCGAATCCGGCGCCCTGACGGCGGTGGAGGTCATGGACGATCCGGGGTACGGGTTCGCCGCCGCCGCCGTCGAGGCGGTCCGAAAGTCCCGCTACAACCCGGCCAGGCGGGCGGGACGTCCGTTCGCGGCGCGGGCCTATCTTCCGGTCAGGTTTGTCCTGAACAGGGAGGAGTAGGCGGGAATGAACGTAATTCGAAGACATGGATGTTCAACCGATTGCAACAACCTCCTTCATTGCAATGGGGCGCTGGCCGCCCCCTTTTTTACAACCTTCAAGGCGAAAACAATGAAAAACGTCAGGCGGCAAAAGTTGAAAGAAGTCAGACACCATGGAGCGAAGACACAGAAGAGAAAGCATCTGCAGAATATCATCTCACTTCGCATCGACGACAGACAGAGGGATACGCTGGAGAAGTTGTCAAAAGCCACATCCATGAGTGTCTCCAATATTATCAGGGAAGCCGTGAAGAGCTGGAGCGCAAGACGCCGGAAGCTGTGCCTGGATTGAATCGGAAACTGTATCCTCCGTTTCAACCATAAATTCAGCAAGATACTGAGTGATATGAATTGAGATGAATATCCTGTCAACAAGGAGCGGAAAAGCATGAAACGTCGGATCGCGATTCTATTGGCCCTGCTGGCATCGACGGCCCCCATGTCGACGCATGCCGAAGAGCAGAAAAATGGTGAAACGAGCATGGATGAGGTGGTGGTTACCGCCACGAGAACCGAGAAGTCCATCGCCGACGCTCCCGGTTCGGTCAGCGTGGTGACCGGCAAGGAGATGAAAAAACGGAACGTCCAGTCGCTGGACGAGGCGCTGAATATGCTGCCGGGCGTCTTCGATAACCGCATCAAGGGGCTGATGGGAACGACCTCGACCGTCACCTTCCGCGGGCTGTCCGGGTCGGGCCGCTCCCTCATGCTCCTGGACGGCATGCCGCTGAACGATGCCTACTCGGCAAGCCAGCCGTGGGGTGGCCTGAGAGCCCAGAATTTTTCGCAGATCGAGGTCGTGCGGGGGCCGTCTTCCAGCCTCTACGGCAGCAACGCCATGGGCGGTGTCATCAATTTTCTGAGTTACATGCCGGAAAAACGCGAATTTTCCCTCTCCGGCGGCTACGGCGACGCGCTGGCGGGCGATAACGCCATGAGGAATCTCTGGAGCACGTATGCCTCCTACGGCGACAGGATCGGCAAATGGCGCCTGTACACCTCCTTCGGCTACCGGAGCACCGACGGCTACCGCTCCGGTCTGGTCACGGCCTCCAGCGCGCCTGCTTCCGGATCGGGAATCACCGGCGCCATACCGACCTACAGCAATACGGGCGTCAGAAAATACATTGTCGGCGATACCGGCAAAAACGGCTGGTGGGATTACTCCGCGGCGTTCCGGGCGCAGTACGATTTTACGGACACCAACAACGTCAGGTTCTCCTGGCTGCGGACCGCCAACAAGTACTCATACAGCGACCCCCGCACCTATCTGAGGGACTCCAGCGGCAACCCCGTATGGACCTATAAGAGCTCGGCGAACAAAACGGTGGTGAGCGAGAGCAGCTTCCTGGCCGGCGACGGCAGCAGCGTCCAGGATGTGTACACCATCCACGCCGAGGCGCAGGTGGGAACGGTTAAAGGCAAATTCCTGTTCGGGATCAACGACCAGAACGAGAACTGGTACAACACACCGGCCTCCGCGACCCTCGCCGGCGGCACCGGGACGAAAAGCGACTCCCCCAGCAGGACCTATTTCACCGACCTGCAACTGTCGGCGCCGGTCATGGAAAAACATGTGCTGACCGGCGGTTTCTCGTTCCGCTACGATACGACCGACAGCAACAATTACCCTCTGAGCAATTACAAGGATCCGGATGCGGTTTCGGGCGCCAGTACCCAGTGGGGCGGCGGCGCCACGCAGACCTACTCCGGCTATCTCCAGGCGGAAATCGCCCTGTTGAACAACCTGACCCTGTATGCGGGAGCGCGCGAGGATCTCTGGGTCTCCAACGATGGCTACGCCGGTTTCACCGGCACCGGAGCGACCTCCGAAACCTACAGGGAGAAATCCAAAACCGCCTTCAACCCCAAGGGCGCCCTGGTCTGGAAACCGCTGGAAGGAACCACGTTCAGGGTTTCCGGCGGCAAGGCGTTCCGTCCGCCACCACTCAACCAGTTGTACAAGACCTGGATCTCGACGAGCACCCTTACCAAGTACAACGCCAATCCCGACCTGAACCCCGAAAGGCTGGTCGCCTGGGATGTGGGAGTGGAACAGAAACTGTGGCAGGGCGCCAAGATATCGGCCACCTATTTCGAGAACTACATCAGCGATATGATCTACAACGTCTCCCTCGGCACCACAACCGACATCGGGGGAAAAACCTACGCCAACAAGAGGTACGTCAACGTCGGCGCGGCCGAAACCAGGGGCGTGGAGCTGGCGGCGGAACAGAATTTCGGGAAATACCTCAGGCTGTTCGCCGGATATACCTATACCGACTCGGCGATTACCGAATATGACCCCAATCCGAAACTGGTGGGCAAACAACTGCAGCAGGCGCCGCGCCACATGGTTAACATGGGCCTGGACGCCTCCTACGGTCCGGCCTCGTTCTTCGCTTCCGGCAGGTACATTTCCAAGCGGTACAACACGGACGACAACACGGATCAGGTCAGCGGAGTGTACGGATCGTACGACCCCTGTTTTATCGTTGACCTGAAAACTTCCTACAAAGTCACGGACCATGCGACGTTCTCCCTGAGCGTGAACAACCTGCTGGACCGCCAGTATTTCACGTACTACGTCTCTCCGGGCAGATCCTTTTTCGCCAACCTGGATCTGAAATTCTGAAAATGGGCATGCGTCTCGTATTCATAATCCTGTCCGTTGTGTTTATGGCGCAAACCGGCGTCGTCCAGGCGGCAACCCTGACCTGCCGGGACAAACTGGGGCGCACGGTCACCATCCGGACCCCGGTCAAACGGGCGGTTCTTTACGAAACCTACGAACTGCTGCCGGTGACCGGCTCGTGGGACCGGGTCGCGGGCATCAGCCGCTATGCCTACGACAACGACCTTCTGCGCGCCATCGACGCGAACAGACTCCGAAGAATTCCGGACGTGGGAAGCGCCATGGACACCAACGCCGAGGCGCTCCTCAAACTCAAGCCGGACGTGGTCCTGACCTGGACCGTCAACCCGCAAGCCGTCAGGTTCCTGGAACGGAAAGGGCTTCCGGTCATCTCCATCTACCCGGAAAGCATCGCCGAACTATACGGAGTGATGCGCATGGAGGGGAAACTGTTCGGCCGGGAAAGGAATGTCGAAAGCGTCATCGCCAGGATGGAAGCGGTGTTCTCGCTGATACGCAGGAGGGTGGCCGGTATTCCGTACGCCCGGCGCAAGAAGGCCGTTTACCTGACCGGCAAGCAGACCAGGGTTAACGGACGGATCGGGGTTACCAACGATCTGTTTGCCATCATGGGGCTGGAAAACGCGGGAAAGGAGATCAACGAACGTTCCGCCGACGTTACCCTGGAACGGATCGTCTCATGGAATCCTGACCTGATCTTCATCTGGGGCAACGCCCGTTACTCCGCCGCCGATCTGAAGAATAACCCCCAGTGGCGATATGTCAGAGCGGTGAAAAACGGAGCGGTATTCAAGGAGCCCAAGTGGGGAACCTGGTCGCCCCGTCTGGCCCCGATTGCGCTCTGGATGGCTTCCCTGGCCTATCCGGAACGTTTCCGCGACATCGACATCACCAGGGCCATCGATCGTTTCTACCGGGATGTGTACGGCATTCCTTATGCGAAGGTGACCCGCATTGAGCGGTAATTTCATTATGCATATGAGAGGGAACGCATGTAGAGACGTTCCGCTGGAACGTCTCAAAGTGCTATCGGGTGGTCGGGTGATTGCCGCTGATTTGGGACGCGTCGGCGTGAGACGCGCCAGCGGCGCGTCTCTACTGGTTTTTCTGATGTTGACCGTAGTTTCTCTGTTTACCGTACGCATACCTGTTGCGCAAGCGTTCACCTGCAGGGACAAGCTGGGCAGAACGGTCACCATCCGCACGCCGGTGAAACGGGCGGTTCTTCTGACCGGCGCCGACTTGCTGGCGGTTACCGGGGCATGGAACCGGGTTGTGGGTATCAGCAAGGTAGCGCGGGAAGACAACGACCTGCTCAAGGCTGCCAAACCGGATCTGCCGGCGCTGATCCCGTCGGTGGGAAACAACAATAGTGTCAATACGGAGGCCTTGCTGAAGCTCAAGCCGGACCTGGTCCTCTCCTGGTCCTCCAATCCTGATTACGTCCGCTTTCTGGCTGGCAAAGGGTTTCCCGTTCTGGCGGTCTATCCAGAAAGCATTGACGAACTGTACGCAGTGATGCGATTGCAGGGCCGCCTTTTCGGGCGTGAGAAAAAAATCGAGGCCGCCATCGGGCGCATGGAGAAGATGTTCGCCCTGATCAGGAAAAGGATGGCGTCGGTACCACCTGCCCAGCGCAAAAAGGCGCTCTGGATCTCCAGCAAGCCAACCACGGTTACCGGCGGGATCAGCGTCAACAATGACCTGCTTTCGCGGGTGGGGCTCACCAATCTGGGCGGCGGTATTCGGGATCATTCCAGGGACGTTTCCCAGGAACAGATCATGGCGTGGAATCCCGACGTGCTTTTCATCTGGGGCCGCGCGCCCTATGCGGTGGATGACATGCTCGCCAATCCCCAGTGGCGGCACATCAGGGCGGTCAGGGAGCGGATGGTGTTCAAGGCCCCCAAATGGGACACCTGGTCGCCGCGACTCGCGCCCCTGGCGCTCTGGATGGCGGCAACGGTGTATCCGCAACAGTTCAGGGACATCGACGTGAACAAAACCATCGACCGGTTTTACCGGGATGTGTTCGGCGTGCCCTACGCCAGGGTCAGCCGGATCGGGACTTGACCTGATTTCACCGGAAAGGAGAACCATATGGCAGGCATGGATGATTTTGACATGTACCTCAGGGAATGGCTCAAAGAGCCTGAAAATGCCGCGGCCTTTCTGAATGCCGCGCTGGGGGATGACAATCGCGAAATTTTCATACCGGCTCTGCGCAACGTGGCCAATGCGTGGGGAAGCTTGTCGCTTCTCGCCGACCTGTCGGACATCAAAAAGACGACCTTGTACAGGGCGCTCTCCAGAAAAGGCAACCCGGACTTCAGACAGATTGCCGCCATGCTGGACAGTATGGGACTCAGGCTGACGGTGGCGCCGGTTTGATTCAAAAAGGACTCACACGAAGACAAATCCCAAAACGGCAGTTAACCACGGATGGATACGGATAAACACG
>CAZRPI010000054.1:6523-14501 GCA_964601865.1 uncultured Pelobacter sp.
TTCGGCTGCGCCGTGGCCGTGGGCTTCATGCCGTGGATGTCGCTACAGCTCATGTCCTTCGTTTTCGGCGCCCTGGCGGTGATCATCGCCTGCGCCATGGCCCGCTCCGGCGGCGAGATTTCGCGGCTTTCGCTGGTGCTGTCCGGGGTGATCGTCTCCGCCCTCTTCACGGCGCTGCTCTCAATCATCAAGTTCCTGGTGGACCCCATGAAGCTGCAGAGCATCGTCTACTGGCTGATGGGGAGCTTTTCCCTGGCCGACTGGCCCCAGGTGCGAAGCGCCGGAATCGGCATTCTGCTGGGGTGCGCTCCGGTCTTTTTCCTCCGCTGGCGGTTGAACGTGATCAGCATGGGCGATGAGGAGGCCCGCTCCATGGGGGTCAATGTGAACCGCAAGCGGGTCATCTTCATCGCCGCCGCCACCCTGGCTGTCACCAGCGCCGTGGCCGTCAGCGGCATCATCGGCTGGATCGGGCTCATGACCCCCCACTTGGTGCGCATGCTGGCGGGGCCGGACCACCGGCGGCTGATTCCACTCACCATGGCGGGTGGAGCGACCTTCATGATCGTTGCCGACACGGTGGCGCGTAACCTGAGCAGTGCCGACGTCCCGGTGGGGATCATCACCGCCCTGGCCGGGGCGCCGTTCTTCATTTACCTGATGCGCCGCGGCGGCGCGGAGAGCTGGGGCAAATGATCTTTGTATTCAGCTCCCTCCCCTTTGAAGAGAGAGAAACCGAAACGGCCGACGCTTGTCTTTTTTATTCTGATTTGCATTCAAATTGGCGTCAATTCTTCGTAGAGACGCGCCGCTGGCGCGTCTTACAGGCGCTGCAATCATCAAATACGGCCATAAATTATGGCAAGGCCGATGAGACGCTCCAGCGGAGCGTCTCTACATACGCGCCATCTTGAATGCAATCCGGAATCAGGAGTCATGAGTGATCCACGTCGATAATCTCACCTTTCAACATCCCCGCACGTCCAGGCCGGTGGTGCATGACGTCTCCTTCCGCGTGGCGAGCGGCAACCTGGCGGTGCTGCTGGGGCCCAACGGCTCGGGCAAGACCACGCTGTTCAAGTGCATCGCGGGCTTGTGGACCCCGGTTTCGGGCCGGATACTGTTCGGCGGCCGGGATATCAATACGATGAATTGCCGGGAGCGGGCCGAAATGCTGGCCGTGGTGCCCCAGGATCACGCGCCCCCCTTTCCCTATTCGGTGTTCGAAGCGGTGCTGATGGGACGGGCGCCCCATGTGGGGCTGTATTCCGCTCCCTCCGCGCATGATGAGGAAGCAGCTTATGACGCCATGCGGGCGGTGGGCGTCGAACATCTGGCGGACCGCTGCTATACACGCATCAGCGGCGGCGAACGGCAACTGGTCCTGATCGCCCGCGCTCTGGCCCAGGATGCTCCGTTGCTCCTTCTGGATGAACCGACCTCCCATCTGGATTTCCGCAACCAGCACCTGGTGCTGGAGACGGTGCGGCGGGTGGCGGCGGAGAAGAGGCTGACCGTGCTCATGACCCTGCACGACCCCAACCTGGCGGCATTTTTCGCCCATCAGGTGATCATGCTCAATAACGGCACGATCATGGACGATGGCGAACCGTTGCAGGTCCTGACGAAGAACAACCTGGGCCGGCTCTACAACATCGGCATCGGCATCCACGACAGCGGAGAACGGCGCCTGATCTATCCGAGGCTGTAATTTATTGTACTGATAAAAGGAGAGGGCAGATGAAGAGAGTAATACTGCCGGTGTCCCTGGTGGCGCTGAGCGCCATCCCGGCCTTTGCGGCGGATGACGCCGCGAAAGGGGAAACAAAGCCGTACGTCATGCAGGAGCTTGTCGTCACCGACACGAAGATTGCGCAGCCGCAGTCCCAGGTGACCCAGAAGGTGGAAGTATTCTACTCCGACGAGTTCGACCAGCTTACCAGCAACAACAGGAACATATCGGAACTGATGAAATATACCGCGGGCCAGTTCGTCAATCCGCTCTCGCGTAACGATGCCAACTGGGGATCATTCGGCGGTCTCGGTCCCCAGTACAACGGTTATCTTCTGGATGGCCTTCCCATCGATTCCTTCGTTGACGCCATGAGCCTTGATCCCTGGGCCTTTGAACGGGTCGAGCTGCACAAGGGGCCGGCATCGGTCATGTATACCAACTATCTGTTCAGTGATTTCGCCGGCAACGAGACCCCCCTGGCCGGCATCACCAACTTCATCCTCAAGGACAAGATCGACAACCGGGCAACCCGCATCCTGCTGGGATACGGCTCCTACGACACCTTCAACGGACGCTTCTACCACCAGGACCGCAGGGGGAACTTCAGCTACTTCCTGGGCGCGAATTACGAGAGATCGGACTACACCGATTACGGAACGCACCCTTCATGGCTCAATTTCACCAAGGATCCGGAGTACGAGAAGATCAAGGTATACGGCAAGCTGACCTACCTGTTCGATCGTGACGACCACAAGGTTTCGCTTTTCATGCATCACACCACCCATTCGGGTGACGCCGGACGTCCCAACCGCGACTTCGATCACGATTACGACACCATCAACTTCATCTACTCCAATCAGATCACCCCCAGCCTGAATCTCCAGGTCAAGACCGGCTATCGCAACTACGACCGCCGCTGGGCGGAGGACAATTACCCGACCAACTTCGCCCTGCGTGAGCATGACGGAGTTGAGCAGAATATCTTCCCCTCGGACATCACGCTGAACTACAAACATTTCGGCAACAGCGTCCTGACTTTCGGCGCCGACTCCCAAGTTGCCGACTACAAGACGTACTCGGAAACAAGCGGAGTGAAATCAACCCAGAACGATGTCGATGCCTGGTCCGCCGGCGTTTTCCTGCAGGAAAAATTCGTCTTAGACAAGTGGGTCTTCCGTGTCGGCGGGCGTTACAACCACTCCCAGCAGAACTACAAACTGATCAGCGGCTCGACTCCCGGTATCAAGGAAAAAGGATGGGACCGGCCACTCTGGAGCGTGGGCATTCGCTATAACGCCACTCCCCGGATTGCGTTTTACGTCAACTCCGGTTCCAGTTTCACCGCGCCCGGCGCCAAACTGGTGGCCGGTACCCTTAAGGCCTCGGACGCTGGCGTGCCGGGCATGAACGGTCAGCTCCCCAATCCGGGCCTGAAGCCCGAAAGCGGCATCGGTTCCGATTGCGGCATTGATCTGCAGCCGCTGGACAACCTGAAAATAGGCATCAGGGGTTTCTTCAACGTACTGGATGACGCCATCGCCAACAACGCGGTCAGCACCGACCCCTCCCAGAGCAAATCGGTCAATGCCGGTCAGGCCCGATCCTACGGCGTAGAACTGACCGCCGAGCAGGCGCTGGGCGATTACCTGCGCTGGTTCGCCAATTTCACCTATACCAAGACCGAGGTGGACAACAAGATCGACCCGGATCAGGACGGCTCCGAACTGTCCTTCGTTCCGGAATACATAGCCAACGTAGGCCTCACCGCCAATTTGCCGCTGGGCTTCAAGGTTTCGCCCTATGTCCAGATGCTTGGACACTACTATGACAGCACCTCCAAAAGCGGGCGCACCCAATTCGGTTCGTTTCCGGTCGTCAATCTCAAGTTGGAAAAATCGGTGCTGAAGACCAACGACTACACCATGACCGCGGCCGTCGACCTGAACAACATCCTGGACCGGCGGTATGAAATGCCCTGGCAGTTCCAGGACCCCGGGTTCAACGCCTTCGGGAGTCTGGAACTCAAATTCTGAGAACTGAAGTGACATGATCCGTTACAAGTGTTTCAAACCCAGATCCGCACAACCGCGGAAAACTCCTTCATGCGATTGCCGGACGGATTTCCGTCCGGCGCTTTTTGAAGCACTGGTCTGTGCGCTGTTGCTGCTGATGGTTGTGCTCACTGCCGTAAATGCACGGGCGTCCGTAACGGTCACCGATTTTCGCGGCAAACGGCTGGCATTGCGCAAACCGGCCGCCCGCATCGTCTGCCTGATCGAAAGCGCCCTGAGCGGTCTGTACATGCTGGGGGCCGAGCAGAGGCTGGTGGGTGTTTCGGCCAACATCTACAACGGTTCTGTCAATTCCTGGTATTCAACTCTTGATGAACGGATAAAACGACGCAAGCTTCCCGCGCCAGGTAACTGGGATTTCGTCGGCATTGAAAGTGTTGTGGCGCTCAAGCCGGACCTGGTGATCATCTGGTCCCAGCAGAGGGAGTCAATTCAGGCGCTGGAATCGCGCGGTATTCCGGTTTACGGCGTGTTTCTGAAAAGCCGGGAGGACGTATACCGGGAAATCCGGGATCTGGGAGTGCTCACCGGAAGGAAAAAACGGGCCGACGAATTGATTGCATACACCCGCGCCGAAATCGAAAGGGTGAACCACAGGGTGTCCGCTCTCCCGGTTTCCCATCGGCCGTCCATTTACTATATGTGGGCTCAGGGCAACCTGGAGACCTCCTGCGGCGGGAGCACGGTGGAAGAACTGATCACCCTGGCTGGAGGTCGCAACGTCTGCGGCGCCGTCAGAAGCGAACATCTGGTGGTCAACCTGGAGAGGGTTCTGGAATGGAATCCGGAGATGATCGTCATGTGGTTCAACGAACGGAAGAATCCCGCCGACCTGCTGGCCGACCCCCAGTGGCGGCTGATCCGCGCCGTCAGAAACCGCCGGATCTTCGAGCTCCCCCAGGTATTTCTCTGCGACCTCTGGACTCTCAAGTTCCAGTATGCCGTCAAACTGCTGGCAGCATGGAGTCACCCGGAGCTGTTCAAGGACCTGGATCCGGTGAGGGAGCGCCGGAACATGATGTTCAAGCTCTACGGACGCAGCCTGGAGGGGATATAGAAAGATGACGGTGCGCGCCCCTCTTTTCTGGTATCTGTGTCCCCTGCCGTTGCTGCTGTTTTCGCTGCTCATCGGTCCGGCGGGAAGCGTCGACCCGACCGACGCTCTGAGGGCGCTGGCAGGCGGGCTGTCCCTCTGCCAGCTCCCGGCGGATGGTTCCCTGGACATGGCGCACGAGGTTCTGTTCAACATCCGTCTGCCACGGATCTGCCTGGATTTTCTGGTGGGGGGCGCCCTGGCCGCTTCCGGCGCCGCTTTGCAGGCCATGGTGCGCAATCCTCTGGTCTCGCCCGACATCCTGGGGCTGACGCCGGGGGCCGCCTTCGGAGCTGCACTGGCTCTTTCCGTGGGTTGGCTTCCCCTGCAACCGGCGGCATTCGTTTTCGGTCTGTTTGCGGTCGTCTGCAGCTATCTGCTGGCGGTGACACGGCGGGGACTTTCCATCGTGTCGCTGGTTCTGGCGGGTGTTATCGTCGGTGGCATTTTCACGTCGCTTCTGACCATCGTGCAGATCGTCAGCGATCCTTTCAAGCTCCAGACCATCGTGCACTGGACCATGGGCAACCTGCATAACGCCAGCTGGTCCGGGGTACACTCGGCCCTGCTCCCGGTCGGGGCGGGCATGGCGCTGCTCTTCTTCATGCGCTGGCGCATGAACGTCCTGGCCCTGGGGGACGAGGAGACACGGGCGGTGGGTCTCAACCCGGAACGGGAAAAACTGCTGCTGCTGATACCCACCACTCTGGTGGCGTCGGCCTCGGTGGCCGTGGCCGGTATTGTGGGGATGGTGGGGCTGACCGCGCCGCATATGGTACGCATGCTGGTAGGTCCGGACAATCGCCGTACCCTTCCCGTTTCTTTCTTCTTTGGCGGCTGCTTTCTGGTGCTGGTGGATGATCTGGCCAGGGCCATCACCACGTTCGAGGTTCCGGTGGGCATTTTCACCACCCTGATCGGCGGCCCCTTTTTCGTCTGGCTGCTGAAAAGAAGCGGGCCGGGATTCGGAGAGTAGCGTGGCCCTGACTGTCGAAAAACTCTGCCACAGCTATGGCACGACAACCGTGCTGGAGGACGTTTCCTTCAGCGCGCCGGCTGGCCGGCTCACCGTTATTCTGGGCAGGAACGGCTGTGGCAAATCCACCCTGCTCAAGGCTCTGGCGGGTATCAATCCGGCCCAGCGGGGAAGCGTATTGGTTAACGGCAGCGATCTCACCGGCATGAGCGGAGCCGAGCGCGCCTCCCTGATCGGTTATCTGCCCCAGTTTCACCAGACCGTATTCCCGTTTACGGTTGAAGACGTGGTTCTGACCGGCAGGGCGGCCTACGTGCTGTCCACCCCTTCGGGCGCGGACCGTGAAAAGGCGTGTCAGGCAATTCAGGACGTGGGAATCGGGCATCTGGCCGGGCGACCCTACTCGGAGCTGTCCGGAGGAGAGCGCCAGATGGTGATGATTGCCAGAGTGCTGGCCCAGAACCCGAAGGTGATCCTGCTGGACGAGCCCGCATCGCACCTGGATCTGGCCAACCAGCAGCGACTGTTCCGCATCATCAGACGGGTAACCGCGGGCGGCACCGCTGTGGTGGCCGTGCTTCACGATCCGAACATGGCTTTTTTGAACGGAGACCAGGTTGTTTTTCTCCGTGAGGGGCGTGTCATTACCCCGCCCGAGGGATGTTCTCCCTGGGACCCCTATTTTATCGGGGAAATTTACGGTGTGCCCCTGTGCGCCTTTCCTTACCGGGACAGGGCATTGGTCATACCTGCTTACGTGGAAGGAGAGGAAGATGAGTCATGAACCGGCATGCCCCCCCGTGTCGTTCAACAGGCAAGGAATGACACTTACGCTGGAGATCTTCCTCAGTTCCCTGGCCGGCCCTGAATCGATCCGTTACGCGGTGATGCGCGAAGATATTTCTGACTGGGAGAACGACCCGGACCGGATCGTGAACGAGTTGCTGGAGAGCCGCCGCTGCGGGATTACTCCCGAGACCAGGCAAAACAGCTTCATCCATTCCACCAGCTGGCGCTTCGATCCTCCGCGCACCGTGATCCTGACCTATTTCGTCTATTCGGACCGGGATCTGTTCGCAAACAGAGCGGCCAGGCTGTTGCCGCTCCGGGACGCCGTGCTCTGTTCGGGACACAGTACCCAGATACCCAGGCCGGCGGAGATAGCCGAGGAAAACGTGGTCGCCCATGGTCTGCGTCACCTCAGCCATCTGGTAAGGCAGAACAGTCAGAACGTGCGTGCGATCCTGAAACGGGAAAGCATCCAGACGTTCCGGAACATGGATATCGGCATGGCGGGGAGAATCTGATGGAAGGCCTTACCATGATCGAAGTCAAGGACATCCGTAAAACCTACGGCAAAGTTGCTGCGGTTGACGGCGTTTCCTTTGCCATCGCGCGGGGCGAGGTGTTCGGCCTGTTGGGACCCAATGGCGCGGGCAAGAGCACGCTGATCCGCATGCTGACCTGTCTGACCCGGCCCGATGGCGGAACCGCCGTCATCGGCGGCCATGAAATACGTTCGGGGGCAACCGCCATCAAAAATCTGGTGGGGGTGGTCCCCCAGGAGAACAACCTGGACCGGGATCTGTCGGTGGAGGAGAACCTGCGCATCTACGGGATGCTGCACCGGGTGCAGCGGCTGCCGGAAAAAATTGACGAGGTCCTGAAAGAGGTCGATCTGGCCGACCGGGGTGACAGCGTGGTCAGCGCCCTCTCCGGCGGCATGAAGCGGCGGCTGATCATCGCCCGGGCGCTCATGTCCGATCCGGCGGCGCTCTTCCTTGACGAACCCTCCATCGGTCTGGACCCCCAGATCCGCCGCCAGTTGTGGGAGATCGTGCGCCGCATCGCCATGACCGGGAGAACCGTGCTTTTGACCACCCATTACATCGAGGAAGCCGACGCCCTGTGCGACCGGATCGGCATCCTGAGAAAAGGGAAGCTGATCGCGCTCGATACTCCGGCAAAACTCAGGGAGCTGGTGGGCCCCTACGTGGTTGACCAGATCGATGACAACGGCAGGCTGATCCAGCGTATCGCCGGGACGCGGGAGGAGGCCCACGAGATCGCCCGGGCCCTGGAGAACGGCTGCACCGTGAGAA
>CAZRPI010000054.1:14601-22891 GCA_964601865.1 uncultured Pelobacter sp.
ATGACCGGCTGGTACCCAGTCTTTCTGCGTGAAATGCTGCTCTTCAAACGCAAGCTCCTGAAGATGGGCTATCTGGTTTCGGCCATGATGACGCCACTCATCTACCTGATCGTGTTCGGCTACGGCCTGGGGCGCAACGTGCGCCTCAACGGCGGGGATTATCTCGCCTTCCTGATACCCGGCCTGATCGCCATGAGTTCCATGACCAACTCCTATACCTGGGTGGCAAGCGCCCTCAACCTGAACCGGCTCTACTTCAAGACGTTCCAGATTCTGATCCAGGCCCCCATGTCGGCCGGGTCCATCATGGTGGGGGAAGTTCTGGCCGGCATGGTCAAGGGACTGTTTGCCGCTTCGCTGCTCGTTGTGATGGGTTTCTGCTCGCCCGCGTCCTTCCGGCTGACGCCGTTTCTGGTCACCGCCACCCTGCTGAACTGCTTCATGTTCTCCAGCCTGGGGGTGATTACCGGCATGATGGCCAAAAGCCACGAGGACACCTCGACCTACAACAACTTCTTCATCCTCCCCATGTCGTTTTTCAGCGGCACCTTTTTTCCGCTGGACAGGATGCCGGCAATTCTCAAGTGGCTCGTGCTGGTCATGCCGCTCAGCCACACCAACATCCTGATCCGCAAGACGACGCTGGACCAGGGGGCCGCGGTCTCGCTGCTGGTGATGCTGGTCTACACCGCGCTGTTCCTGGTGATCGGGACGAGGCTGATACGGAATTACAGCGAATGAAAAAATACACTCCCCCCTTTGAAAAAGGGGGGGCGGGGGGGATTTATCGGCGTTGGTGTCAACGTCAAATCTCCCTGAATCCCCCTTTTCCAAAGGGGGACTTTGTAACCCAGAAACCGGAGGTTCAACCATGAAGCTCTTCACCATCATGTGGTCCAACTATATCCCACCCCTCAAGGAGGCCTGCGTCGCCAACGGGGTTGAGCTGAGCGCCTGGTCAACCAAGCAGCTGAACCAGCATCCGGAGGCCATGGACGATCTCAGGCGCTCCATGACCGATGCCGACTGTATCCTGCTCTACCGCACCAGCGACCCGGTCTGGGAGGAGCTGGAGAGCGACATCAGGCAGGCCGGAGACCGTTGTCCGGTTGTGGTGGTGGGGAGCGACCCGACCCTGTGGGGCCTGTCCACCGTGGGGCTGGACGTGGCCGCCGTTGCCTACAACTTCATCCTCTACAACGGGGCGAAGAATCTGGAGAACCTGCTCGGTTTCCTTCGCGGCAGGGTGCTGGGTGAGACGGTCCATTGGGAAGAGCCGGTACCGGTGCCGTGGGAGGGGTTGCACCATCCCCATCTGGACGGGGTATTCAGTTCCACCGGCGAATACATGGCCGCCTGCCGCTCCCTTTACGAAACGCCAAGAACCGGCTGGGTGGGAGTGCTCTATTCCCGCTCCAACTGGGTCAACAGGAACATGGACGTGGAAAAGGCGCTGATCGCGGAATTGGAGAAACTTGGGCTGGGCGTGATACCGGCCTTCTTTTACTCCGTCAAGGATTCGGGCATGGGCAACCTGAGCGGCGCGGAGTGCATCGAAAAGTATTTTCTGACAAGCGGAGTGCCGCTGGTGCAGGGGATCGTCAAGATGACCTCGTTCTTCCTTGCCAGCCATAGCGGCGGCGTGAAGGAATCGGACGCGCCTCCGGGCGTGGAACTGCTGAAGCGCCTGAATATACCGCTCTTCTCACCGGTGAATTCCTACTACAAGAGCGAGGAGCAGTGGCTGGCGGATCCCGAGGGTCTTGGCGCCCAGGTGGGGTGGAGCATGGCCATGCCTGAATTCGAGGGGTTGATCGAGCCCCTGGTGGTGGGCGCTTCCAGCGGTACCGGCAATCCGGAGGAGGAGCGCTACCTGCCGATCCGGGAGCGGATCGGCCGCTTTGCGGTCCGGGTGGCCAACTGGCTGGCCATGGGGAGCAAACCGGTGGCCGAGCGCCGGGTCGCCTTCATCCTGCACAACAACCCCTGCGTCTCGGTGGAGGCCAGCGTGGGCGGCGGCGCCCATCTGGACACCCTGGAGAGCGTGGCCCGGATCATGGGGCGCATGCGGGAGGCGGGCTATTCCGTTACCCCGCCGGCAAGCGGCAAAGAGCTGATCGACACCATCATGGAGCGCAAGGCCATTTCCGAGTTCCGCTGGACCACCGTGGAGGAGATCGTCCACAAGGGGGGTACCCTGGACATGCTGGAAGTGGAGCGCTACCTCCCCTGGTTCAACGAACTGCCCGAACATACGCGGATACGGATGGCCGATGCCTGGGGCAACCCGCCCGGCGAGGAGAAGGACGGGGTCCCGGCAGCCATGGTCCATGACGGCAGAATCCTGATCACCGGGGTACGTTACGGCAATGCCGTGGTCTGCGCCCAGCCGAAGCGCGGCTGCGCCGGTCCCAAGTGCGACGGCCAGGTCTGCAAAATCCTGCACGACCCGGACATTCCTCCGCCCCACCAGTACGTGGCCACCTACAAGTGGCTCTCCCGCGAGTTCGGCGTGGACGCCATCATCCACGTGGGCACCCACGGCAACCTGGAGTTCCTGCCGGGTAAGGCCACCGGGCTCTCTTCGGGCTGCTTCCCGGACATCGGCATTGACACCATGCCGCACCTGTACATTTACAACGCCGACAATCCGCCCGAAGGGACCATCGCCAAGCGGCGCAGTTGGGCCACCCTGGTCAATCACCTGCAGACCGTGATGGTGCCCGGAGAGCTGTACGGCGACCTGGACGAACTGGAACGCCTGCTGGACGACTACCGGCGTTTCAAACTGGTGGAGCCGGGCAAGGCCCACACCATCTCCCATCTTATCGCCAACAAGGTCAAGAGCCTGCAGTTGATCAAAGATGAGGTCACCCATGACAACGTGGAGGAAAAAGTTCAGGAGATCCACGATGCCCTGGCCATGCTCAAGGGAACCCGCATACCCAAGGGGATGCACATCTTCGGGCAGTTGCCCGAAGGCGAGCGTTTTTCCGAATTCATCTACGCCATCGTGCGTTATGAAACCGGCCCGGAATCGCTGCGCGGCTTGACGGGTCAGGTTCTGCCCCGCAGGCCCGAAGAGGATGACGACGGCTACCGGGAGCGGGTGGACGCGGCCGCCCGGCGCATCTGCAAGGCGTACCTGGAGGAGGGCGCGCCGCTGGCGGACGGGTTGGAACGGCTGGCATTACAGGACAATAGCGGCGAATGTAGAGACGCATTACAATGCGTCTCTACGGATGGCCACGCCATAAGCCTCGTCCAATCCTTCATCGACACCGTGCGCGCCAACGTCCTGGCTTCGGACGAGATCGGCTCGCTGTTCAACGGCTTCAGGGCCGGTTACATCCCGCCCGGTCCCTCCGGACTCATGACCAGGGGACGGCCCGACATCCTCCCCACCGGGCGCAACTTCTATTCCCTGGACCCGCACAAGCTGCCATCGCCCGCGGCCTGGGAGACCGGCAAACAACTGGCGGAGAAGACCCTGGACAAATACCTGGAGGAGGAGGGGCGCTACCCGGAAAACGTCGCCTTCCACTGGCAGTGCACCGACATCATGTGGACCGACGGCGAAGGCATGGCCCAGATGCTTCACCTGCTGGGGGTCAGTCCCGTGTGGCAACCCAACGGCCGGGTGAAGAGTTTCACCATTGCCTCTCTGGAAGATCTGGGACGGCCGCGCATCGACATCACCGTCCGGGTCTCGGGCATTACCCGCGACAACTTCCCCTCCACCATCGACCTGCTGGACGAGGCGGTGCAGGCGGTTTCCCTCCTGGACGAACCGGTGGAGATGAACTACGCGCGCAAACACACCCTGGAACGCCTGGGGAACGAAAGCGAGCAGAACCAGGAAGCGCTGCGGGAAGCCACCTACCGCATCTTCGCCAGCCAGCCCGGAACCTACCAGGCGGGCACCCAGCTTGCCGTCTACGCCTCGGCCTGGGAGACGGAAAAGGACCTGTCGGATGTGTTCCTGTACTGGAATGGCTACGCCTATGGCAAGGGAACTTTCGGCGCCGTTGCCCACAACAGCCTCAAGCAGAGTCTCAAAACCGTTAGCCTGACCTTCAATAAAACGGCCAGCGACGAGTACGACCTCACCGGCTGCTGCTGTTATTTCGGAACCCATGGCGGCATGATCAACGCCGCGCGGGTCATCTCGGGCAACGAGATCAGGAACTATTACGGCGACACCCGGGAGCAGGGAGAAGTGCGGGTGCGGACGCTGGAGGAGGAGATGCGCCGGGTGGCCCGCGGCAAGATCCTCAACCCGGTCTGGATCGAGGGGATGAAGGAACACGGCTACAAAGGGGCCGGGGAGATCAGTAAGCGGGTGGGCCGCATCTACGGCTGGCAGGCGACCGCCAAGGTGGTGGACGACGCGGTTTTCGACGACATTGCCCGCACCTTCATGATGGACGGGGAGAACCGCGAGTTTTTCGAGAAGGAGAATCCCTGGGCGCTGGAGGAAATCGGCAGAAGGCTGCTTGAGGCGGCCCAGCGCGGTCTCTGGAACCCGGCCGATGATGTGCAGGATCAGCTCAGGGATATCTACCTGGAGATCGAGGGGTGGATGGAGGAGCGCATGGGGGATGTGCGCGGCGAGTTCCAGGGCGGCAGCATCGACATCATCACCGCTGCCGACGTGGAGGGGTGGAAGTCGAAGATGGCGGCGGTGGGGATAGGTTAGTGGCAACTGTAGAGACGCGCTGCTGGCGCGTCTTGTGAGCCTTGCCATCGAATTCGCCATGAGACGCCCCAGCGGGGCGTCTCTACCAAAAGATTAACAACGAGGTAAATAGATGAATTTTCCGTTTACGGCCATAGTGGGCCAGGAGGAGTTGAAGACCGCCCTGATTCTGAACGTGATCGATCCCGGTGTCGGCGGGCTGCTGGTGATGGGCGAGAAGGGGACGGCCAAGAGCACGGCGGTGCGCGCCCTGGCCGAACTGCTGCCGGAGGTCAGGGTGGTGCGGGAGTGCCGCTTCCGCTGCGAACCGGAGGGGGAGTTGTGCGGGGAGTGCCGGGAGAAACAGGCCAAAGGGGCGCTCCCCGCGGGCCGCGCCAGGATGCGGGTGGTGGAGCTGCCCCTGGGAATCACCGAGGACCGCCTCATCGGTTCGCTGGACATCGAGCATGCCATCAAGCAGGGGGAGAAGCGCTTCGAGCCGGGACTTCTGGCCGACGCCAACCGCAACTTCCTCTATGTGGACGAGGTGAACCTGCTGGAGGACCACATCATCGACCTGCTGCTGGACTCGGCCGCCATGGGGGTCAACACGGTGGAGCGGGAGGGGGTCTCCTTCAGCCACCCGGCCCGCTTCATCCTGGTGGGGAGCATGAACCCCGAGGAAGGGGATCTGCGGCCGCAGCTCCTGGACCGCTTCGGGCTCTGCGTGCAGGTGACCGGACTGCACAACCGGGAGCAACGCATGGAGATCCTGCGGCGCAGGGCGGCCTTCGACGCCGACCCTTCGAAGTTCGGCGAACAGTGGCGGGACGCGCAGCAGGAGTTGGCCCGGCGCATCCTGGCGGCGCGCGGGCGTCTCTCCGGTGTGGTCATGGCTGACGGCGTTCTGGAGCGGATCGTGACCATTACCACCGCGCTGAAACTGGACGGCCACCGGGCGGACATCGTTATCATGAAGAGCGCCCGCGCCCTGGCCGCCTATCGCGGGCTGGACGACGTCGGTATACCGGAGATCCGCGACGCGGCCTTTCTGACCCTGCCCCACCGCCAGAAGCGGCTTCCCTTCCAGGAGATGGGCAGCGAGCGGAGCAGGCTGGAGCAGATTCTGGAGGAGAGCCTGTCGTGAGGTTCGATCAGTTCATCGGCCAGGACGACGCCAGACTCGGTCTGATGCTGAACGCCGTCGATTCCCGCTGCGGCGGGCTGCTGCTGGTGGGGGGGAAGGGTACGGGCAAATCCACCCTGGTTCGCCTGGGCCGGAGCATTTTTCCCGATGAAACTCCGTTCGTGGAAATGCCGCTCAACGTCACCGAGGAATCGCTGCTGGGTGGGATCGACATCGAGACGACGCTTGCGGGCGGACAACGGGTCCTGCAGCCGGGGATCATCTCGCGGGCCAATGGCGGCGCGGTGTTCGTGGACGACATCAACCTTCTCTCCCAGGAACTGCTGGCCCTGCTGATGGAGCCCCAGTCGCGGGGCGCGGAGCTCATTGAGCGGGAAGGGATGAGTGAGCGGCGCGAGAGCAGTTTCGTTATCTTCGCCACCATGAATCCCGAGGAGGGGGACCTGTCGCCGCACCTCATGGACCGGTTCGGCCTGTGCGCCGTCATGGAGGATCTGAACGGCCGTGACGAGCGTCTGGCGGTCATGCGCCTGGCCGGCGCCGATCCGGTTTTCAGCGTCGAACCGGACCCGGAGACGGCCGGACGTATCGCCGCCGCCCGGACGCTGCTGCCGAAGGTGAACTTTTCCGGCGAGGCGCAGGAGTACCTTCACCGGGTCGCGGAGCGGAACATCAGTCCCGGCCACCGGGGGGATGTTTTCCTCTACTACGCGGCGCGGGCCTGCGCGGCGCTCCGGGGAGATACGGAGGTTAACACGGATCATATCGACCGGGTGGCCAACCTGGTCTTTGCCCATCGCCGCCTGGAACTGCGCGAGGAGGAACAGGCAGCCCCCGAGCCGGAACCTCCCCACGATCACGACCAACAGCATGACCTGGATCAGGACGACCGGGGCGAACAGCCGCCCCCTCCCGAAAACGGACAGAACGAAACTGATGATCAGCCCTCGGGCGAGGGAGAACGGGACTCGGACTGCTCTCCGCGTGAATCGTCCGATCGGGAAGAGATCATGCGGGTGGGCGCGCCGTTCCAGCTGCGACGCATCAGTTTCCGCAAGGACCGGATGAAACGCAAGGCCGACGGCCGCCGCACCAGGACCCGCGTCAAGGGGCGCGGCGGGCGCTATGTCAAAAGTCTGCTCGACTCACCGGACCGGGACATCGCCATTGACGCCACCTTACGGGCCTGCGCGCCGTTTCAGAAGGCGCGGGGCCGCAAGGGGAATCTGCTGATCGAACGGGACGACCTGCGTTTCCGGCAGCGGGAGCGGCGCATGGGGCACCTGGTGCTGTTCGTGGTGGACGGCTCCGGTTCCATGGGCGCCCAGAAACGCATGGTGGAAACCAAGGGCGCCATCCAGTCACTGCTCCTGGACTGTTACCGGAAGCGGGACCGGGTGGCCATGATCGTTTTCCGTAAGGACCGGGCCGAGCTGGTCCTGCCACCCACCTCAAGCGTCGAACTGGCCGCCAGGAAGCTGGCCGAACTGCCGGTGGGAGGCAAGACACCCCTGGCCGCCGGGCTTCTGGAGACCCACCGTCTGGTGAGGCGGACGGCAATGCGTCGGCCCGAGCAGAGGATCGTGGTGGTGCTGATCACCGACGGCAGGGGCAACCAGTCCCTTGCCGAGGAGAACCGCAGGGAGGAAGTGCCCAACCTTGCCGGTCTGCTGGCCGAAGAGGGCCGATGCGATTTCATCGTGATCGACACCGAGAACAAGGGGAATTTCCTGAAAACCGATCTGGCGCTGGACCTTGCCCGCAGGCTGGAGGCGGATTACTACACCATCGAGGCTCTGAAGGCCGAATACCTGTCGGAACTGGTTCAGGCGAAGACACAGCCTCTGTAGAGACGCGCCGCTGGCGCGTCTTGGCGGCTCCACAATAAACATACGGCTATGTTTGATGATGCGTCTCTACAAAAAAAATTGCACGGGAGATACCCATGAGTGAACTCATACGTTTCGGCATTTCCATGGAAGAAAAGCTGCTGGACAGTTTCGACCAGCTGATCCAGCGCAAGGGATACCAGACGCGTTCCGAGGCGATCCGCGACCTGATCCGCGCCTCGCTCATCGACGACCGTATGGAACACCCCGATTCCCCCGTCGTCGCCACCGTGACCCTGGTGTACAACCACCACGTCACGGATCTGGCGGACAAGCTTACCGACCATCAGCATGCCAACGGCGAGCGGATCGTTTCGTCCCTGCACGTGCATCTGGACGCCCACAACTGCCTGGAGGTGCTGATCCTGAAGGGCAAGGCGGCCGAGGTCAAGCGGATTGCCGACGAGCTGATCGGGGTAAAGGGAGTCAGGCATGGCAAGCTGGTCATGACGACAACTGACGAGCATTACCATGGCAATGGCAAGGCGCGTCCCGTTCATTAGTGCCGTTTATTAATCAATTCCGGAGGTTCATCCCGTGGGGCTGTTTCTCAACGCCGGCATCGTGGTAAAATTC
>CAZRPI010000055.1:0-5443 GCA_964601865.1 uncultured Pelobacter sp.
CCGGTATGGAGCATAATCCCTGACGCACATTCGCAGGGAGGCAGTATCAATGGAAGCATCCGAAACACAGCAGCAACCCCCTTCAGCGCCGTTTGTCCATCTGCATCTCCACACCCAGTACTCCCTGCTAGACGGCGCCATCCGGCTGGAAGACGTCATAGCCAAGGCAAAGGCCCACAGCATGCCGGCCCTGGCCATCACCGATCACGGCAACATGTTCGGCGCGGTGGAATTCTACTTGAAATGCAGAAAAGCCGGGATCAAACCGCTTATCGGCTGCGAGGTCTACATCGCGCCCGATTCCCGTTTTTCCCGGGAGAGCACCCGGGGAATCTCAGAGGCGGCGTATCACCTCATTCTCCTCTGTGAAAACCTGCAGGGGTACAGAAACCTCTCCTACCTGACATCCGCCGGCTACAAGGAGGGGTTCTACTACCGCCCGCGCATCGACCGGCAACTGCTCCAGGATCACGCCGAGGGGCTCATCGCCCTTTCAGCCTGTCTCAAGGGAGAGGTGGCCGTGCAGTGCGGCCGCGGCCACATGGCCGAGGCCCTGGAAACGGCGCGCTGGTACGCCGAACTTTTCCCGGACCGCTATTATCTTGAGCTTCAGGAAAACACGCTGGAAGAGCAGAATCTGGTCAATAAACGGCTGATGGAGGTGGCCGCCGAACTGGAACTGCCGCTGGTCGCCACCAATGACTGCCACTACCTGAACCGGGAGGACGCGCGCGCCCATGAGGTCCTGCTCTGTATCCAGACCGGCAAGACCATGAGCGATCCGACCCACATGAGGTTTTCCGCCGAGGAGTTCTACGTCAAGACCCCGGACGAGATGATCGCCGCCTTCGACTACGCACCCGAGGCCGTGGCCAACACGCTGGCCATCGCCGAGCGCTGCGAACTGAAGCTCCCCATTGACACGGGTGATTACCACTTCCCCCATTTCGATCCCCCTCCGGGCAAAACCCACGACGAGATGCTGGAGGAACTGGCGGTGCGGGGGCTTGATGAACGGATGACGGGCATCCTGGCCAAATACCCCGACATGCCGAAGGAACGGCAACAGGCGTATTACGACCGGCTGCGGATCGAACTGGACTGCATCCGGGAGATGAAATTCCCCGCCTATTTCCTCATCGTTTCCGATTTCATCACCTGGGCCAAGAAGAAGGGGATACCGGTGGGACCGGGAAGGGGTTCGGCCGCCGGATCACTGGTCGCCTACTCCATCCACATCACCGACCTGGACCCCCTCCCCTACAACCTGCTGTTCGAGCGTTTCCTCAATCCGGAACGCATCACCATGCCGGATATCGACGTCGACTTCTGCCAGGACCGCCGTGAAGAGGTCATTCAGTACGTGATCGAAAAGTACGGGCGCGACAGGGTCTGCCAGATCATCACCTTCGGAACCATGAAGGCGAAGGCCGTGGTGCGCGACGTTGGCCGCGCGCTGAACATGCCTTACGGCGACGTGGACAGGATTGCCAAACTGATTCCGGATGACCTGAAGATGACCCTGGCCAAGGCCCTGAAGCAGGAGCCGCAGCTGAATGAAATGGCCGGCAACGACCCGCAGGTCAAGGATCTTCTGGACACCGCCCTCTGTCTGGAGGGGTTGACGCGCCATGCCTCCACCCACGCGGCTGGCGTGGTGGTGGCGCCCCGCCAGCTTGAGGATTTCCTGCCTGTCTACAAGGACCAGAAAACCGGCTCCATCAACACCCAGTATTCCATGAAGTACGTGGAGATGGTGGGACTGGTTAAGTTCGACTTCCTCGGCCTCAAGAACCTGACCGTCATCGAAAACGCCGTCAAGCTGGTGCGGGCCGGCAAGGACCCGGACTTCGACATCACCCGGCTGCGGGATGACGACAAGGACAGCTACGACCTGATCTCCGACGGCAACACTACCGGGATCTTCCAGCTTGAATCCAGCGGCATGAAGGAGATGCTGACGAAGCTCAAGCCATCCTGCTTCGAGGACGTGATCGCGGCCTGCGCCCTCTACCGTCCGGGCCCTCTCGGGTGCGGCATGGTGGACGAGTTCATCGAACGCAAGCACGGCCGCCAGCAGGTGGTGTACGATCTGCCGGAACTGGAGCCGATCCTGAAGGACACCTACGGCGTCATCGTCTATCAGGAACAGGTCATGCAGATCTCCAGGACACTGGCCGGTTACTCCCTGGGACGAGCCGACCTTCTGCGCCGCGCCATGGGCAAGAAGGATCCCCAGGTAATGGCCAAGGAGAAGGAACCGTTCCTGGCGGGAGCGAAGGCCCAGGGAATCGATCCCAGGAAGGCCGAGGCCATATTCGACCAGATGGCCAAATTCGCGGAATACGGCTTCAACAAGTCGCACTCGGCCGCCTACGCCCTCATCGCCTATCAGACGGCCTGGCTCAAGTCCCACTACCCGGTGGAGTTTCTGGCCGCCCTTCTGACCTGCGACATGGACAGCACCGACAAGGTGGTCAAGAACATCAATGACTGCCGGGAACAGGGGATCGAAGTACTGCCGCCGGATGTGAACAAATCCGGCCTGACCTTTACCGTTGTCGGGAATTCCATGCGTTTCGGCCTGGGTGCGGTCAAGGGGGTCGGTACCGGCGCGGTGGAGGCGGTTCTGGAAGCCCGGCAGGAGGGCCCGTTCAGGGACATCTATGATTTCTGCGAACGGGTTGACATGCGCCGCTGCAACAAGAAGGTGCTGGAGGCCCTGATCAAGTGCGGCGCCTTCGATTCCACCAGCGCTGCCCGCGCCGCCCTGATGGAGGGGCTGGAGGCCGCCATGAACCACGGCCAGCGGATCCAGGAGGAGCGCTGCAGCGCTCAGGTTTCGCTCTTCGGCGAGGACGAGGTCGTCAAAATCAACGGCAACGGCTGCAGGCTGCCCGACGTGCCGGAGTGGCACGACAAGGAGAAACTGGCCTATGAAAAAGAGGCGCTCGGCTTCCTGATCACCGGCCATCCCCTGGATCGTTACGTCCAGGACATCAGGCGCCTCTCCTGCGTGGACATCGGCGCTCTGGCCGACCTGGCCGATGGAAGCGAGGTCAGGATCTGCGGCATTGTCTCCACCCTTAAGGAAATCACGACCAAGAAGGGTGACCGCATGGGCTTTGCCACCATCGAGGATCTGGGGGGCTCCGTGGAGGTCACGGTTTTTTCGGATATCTATACAACGGCTGCTCCGCTGCTGAAGAGTGACGACCCCCTGATCATCGACGGCAAACTGGAAAAGACGGAGAAGGGCGCCAAGATCCTGGTGCGGGGCCAGGGCGAGGGCGCCAGTGAGTGGCTGCAGAAGCAACGCGGACCTGCCGGCGATATCCGGTATCTGCATGAAGTGCGCGCCCAGACCACCAAAAGGGTTGTGTTCTCCATTCCCATGAACGAGACCCCCCCCGGTCACATGGAGGTGCTGAAGGAAATCATAGGACGGCACCACGGCAGCGTTCCCGCCAGCCTGGAATTCGTCATACCGTCCCGCAGCAGATCCACCCTGCCTCTGCCTGAGAGCATGAATGTCATGGCAAGTGATGATTTAAGGCTGGAAGTGGAGCGCCTGTTCGGATATAATGTCACCCTTTTTGAGTGATTTTTCTGTTAAATCACATCAGCGCCAATGTCGTGGGCATTCCGTGTCCGGCATTCATGACACACCGGCTCACACCACATGAGGTAAGATCCAGATGTCCGTGCACTACAGTCTAGATTTTGAAAAACCGATCATCGAACTGGAAAAGAAAATCGAGGAACTCAACGCCCTCTCCCATGAGGGACTGGACATCTCATCGGACTTGAAGCTACTTGAAAAACGGGTCGAGGAGATGCGCGGGGAGATTTTCACCAACCTCACCAGATGGCAGACAACCCAGGTGGCCCGCCACATCTACCGTCCTTTCACCCTGGATTACATCAAGCTCATGTTTACGGAATTCACGGAACTGCACGGAGACCGCGCCTTCGGTGATGACAGAGCCATCGTCGGTGGTCTCGCCCGCTTTGACGGCCGCCCGGTCATGGTTATCGGCCACCAGAAGGGGCGGGACACCAAAGAGAAAGTTTACCGAAATTTCGGCATGCCCAACCCGGAGGGATACCGGAAGGCGCTACGCCTCATGCAGTTGGCCGAGCAGTTCGGGTTACCGGTTATCACCTTCGTCGATACTCCCGGCGCCTACCCCGGGATCGGCGCCGAAGAACGGGGCCAGGCCGAGGCGATCGCCCGCAACCTGCGCGACATGTCAAGTCTGAGAATACCGATCATTGCCTGCATCACCGGTGAGGGCGGCTCCGGAGGAGCCCTGGCAATAGCCGTCGGCAACCGGATTCTCATGCTCGAGCATTCGGTTTATTCCGTCATTTCGCCGGAGGGATGCGCCGCCATTCTCTGGTCGGACGGCAGCATGGGCGCTCAGGCCGCCGATGCCCTCAAGCTGACGGCTAAAGATCTCATCGGGCTGGGAGTAATCGATGAGATCGTGAAGGAGCCGGTCGGCGGCGCTCACCAGGACCATGCCGCCACCGCAAGGAACCTGAAGGAAGCCATTGCCCGCAATCTGGCCGAGTTGTCCCGCCTTTCCGAAGAAGAACTGCAGGAGGACCGCTACGAAAAGCTGAGGGCGATGTCCCGTTTCATTGAGTAACCGGATCTTTTCCAATCAGGAACCGAAGAATGGGGGCCTCGGCCCCCGTTTTTATTGAAGAGGAGCGACATGCTGGAACGATTGCAGAAAATCATATCCCAGGCCGGCATCACCTCACGCCGGGCGGCGGAGGAGCTGATACTGGCAGGGCGCGTCACGGTGAACGGCGCCGTTGTCACCGAACTGGGCAGCAAGGCCGACCCGGACGTGGACAGGGTTGAGGTGGACGGAAAAACGGTCAAGCCGGCCGATCAAATGATCTACATTCTGATCAACAAACCGGCCGGATTCATGACCACCCTGGACGACCCCGAAGGACGCCAACTGATCACCGACCTCCTGCCCGAGATCAGGGAGCGGGTCTATCCGGTGGGCCGTCTGGACTACAACACCGAAGGCCTGCTGCTGCTGACCAACGACGGCGATTGGGCCAACAGGCTGATGCATCCCCGTCACGAGATCGAGAAGGAGTACCATGTCAGGGTGCGGGGCAAGGTGCAGCAGAGCCAGTTGGACCTGATGAAGGGCGGCGTGGAACTGGACGGGAGAGCCACGTCACCGGCCAGGGTCCGCCTCATCAAGGATGGTGAACAGAACGACTGGATTTCCGTGACCATACACGAGGGGAGAAACCGCCAGGTGCGGCGCATGTGCGAGGCTGTCGGACTCTCGGTGGTCCGTCTCAGGCGGGTGCGTTACGGTTCACTTGAGATGCGCGGCCTCAAACCGGGCCAGTACCGGCTGCTGACCGAGGCCGAGGCGCTGGGGCTGCTGCATCCGGGAACGGA
>CAZRPI010000055.1:5543-16175 GCA_964601865.1 uncultured Pelobacter sp.
AGTACCGGCTGCTGACCGAGGCCGAGGCGCTGGGGCTGCTGCATCCGGGAACGGAGGCGAAACCGGAGAAACCGTCACGGGAGAAGAGAGGCGGCGAGAAGAGCCGCAATCCCGGGGGGAAGCCATCCCGCCCGCGAAAACCGAAAACGGGGAAAACCGTTTCATAGATGCAATCAAAACGCCAAGGGATCGGATCTCCTGGCGTTTTTTTCATCCGGCCAAGGGGGCGGGGACAAAGCCCCTCCCCTCGGACAGTAAGTTCACGTCCGTCGATTACTGCCCCGGCGCTTCCGTAGGAAACCTTTCATGTCAATCACCTGCCCATAAAATCAACGACATGCTGATCAACCATGATGTCCTTCGGAGCAAACTCGCTCTTGAGCTTTGTTCCCGCCAGAGTGCGGCAGCGACTCAGCGCGATGTACGCCTGTCCCGGGAGAAAGGCTTCGTCAGTTAGATCGATATGGGCATTGTCAAACAGGATGCCCTGCGCCCTGTGGATGGAAACCGCCCAGGCGTGACGCAGCGGAATCTGTTCGATGGTTCCGGTTACCCTGGGTTCAACCCTGCCCGTTTCCCCGTTGTAGCAATACCTGATCAGCTCCCAGAATGAGGCAATCACCCTGATGTTCCTGCCGTCATCGGTTTTCATCAGTACGGCATCTTCCTCAAGTTCGATGACCGTTCCCAGGGTTCCGTTGACAATTTTCGGATCAACGGTCTTGCAGAAGATGACACGCGTCCCCGGCCGGAGCAGGAGGTTTTCCTCGCAGGGGAAATTATCCTCGGGGTTGTTGACATTAAGAGCAGATCCCGAACGTTTCGCCCTGTATTCCATCTGGGGTTTCGGAAGCCTGTAAAACTGCTTGTTGTTGTAATAACTGGCCTCACTGTGGCGAGGGGTAAGGGCGGTATGGAACGGCCGCGAAAAGGGATCGAAATCCGGCTCGACTATGCATTCCTGCAGGAGATCAAGCTTGCCGTTGTCCACATCATTGACGCGGATGGAGTCCAGGACACCGACAAAACCCCGTTCGGCAGCATGCCCGCCCACATCCGTCAGATCCAGTTTCCGCGGCGTGATTTCCGGGTATACCTTCGAGTTCCAGAAGTAATAGGGGCCGGGATATCCGGCCCGCTTCAGCGCCGGTATCTCATCCTCCCTGACAGCCGGTTGCAGCTGGTACGGGTCCCCCACGAGGATCACCTGAACGCCTCCGAACGGCAGATCCGCGTTCCTGCCGTTCTTTCTCATGAAACGATCCAGTCCGTCCAGCAGATCACATCGCACCATGCTGATCTCATCGACAATGATGGTGTCAATGGCAGCCAGCAGCTGCTTTTCATTGGACTCCCTGATGCTGTCCGCGGTTATCACCGATGGCGGGAACTGGGCAAAAGAGTGAATGGTGACACCCCCCGCATTGATGGCGGCAAGGCCGGTGGGAGCCGTCACGACGACGTTCTTTCCAGTCATGCGCAGAAACTGCCGGATGAAGGTTGATTTTCCGCTTCCCGCCTGCCCCGTTACGAAGATGTGTCCCCTGCCCTGTTCCATTTCCGCCAGAAGGGGTTGCCACTCTTCCGGAATCGGCAACCGGTCACCAGGGCCGTCGCTGGCGCTCATCTTCCCCGATCCGTGCGAATTCCCCCGCGATGTCGTTGACTGCTGCTCCGGCCGGTCTTTCTCCGGAGAGAATAATTTCAGTATCCTTTTAATCATGGGTTTCCCACCGTTAAATCTGTAATTCCTGCTTATACCTGAAACAGGCCGTAACTCGGCCGCTGCTGTTTAAATCTACACAAGGCGGGGGATCTGGTCAATTTTTTAATGATCCGGTCCGGCGCGCTTCACCTTGCATCCCCTTCGCCTTCCGCGTATCATTGCCCAACGGACGGAAAACCATAAAGGGAGGAAGTTCCCGTGAGAACGGTCATCAGGAAGCTTCTGGCGCACGGCGTAACCAACCAGCCATACAGCATCGCGGGGTGGGTCCGATCCCTCCGCATTTCCAAGGGAATAGCTTTCATCGTACTCAACGACGGCTCAAACCTGGCAGGCATCCAGGTGGTGGTCGAGCAGGAGTCTCCCGCATTCAACCAGGTGCCCGGAATTGCCACCGGCTGTTCCCTCAGGATCGACGGAACGCTGGTGACCTCTCCGGCAGCCGGACAGGAACGGGAACTGCGGGCGGAAAAGATCGCCATCGTGGGGGGGAGCGACGAGAACTATCCACTCCAGAAGAAACGGCACACCTTCGAGTACCTGCGGGAGATCGCCCATCTGCGGCCGCGGAGCAACACCTTCGGCGCGGTCTTCAGGCTGCGTTCGAGGCTGGCCCAGGCCATCCACCGCTTCTTCAGCGACAACAACTTTCTCTACGTCCACACGCCGATCATCACCGCCAGCGACTGCGAAGGCGCTGGCGAGCTGTTCCGGGTGACCACCCTGGATGCCGACTCCCCTCCCCTGCTGAACGGCAGGGCGGATTTCGACCAGGACTTCTTCGGCCGGAAAACCGGCCTGACCGTCAGCGGTCAGCTTGAGGGGGAGTTGTTCGCCCTGGCCTTCTCGGACATCTACACCTTCGGCCCCACCTTCAGGGCCGAGAACTCCAACACCCCGCGCCACGCAGCTGAATTCTGGATGATCGAACCGGAAATGGCCTTTGCCGACCTGTCCGACGACGCCGAACTGGCGGAGAAATTCGTCCGTTACCTCTGCAGGTTTGCCTTGGAGGAATGCGGAGAGGAGATGGCCTTCTTCGACAGGCAGATCGAGAAGGGGCTGCTGGAGCGGATCCACAGGGTGGCCGAGGCCGACTTCGCCCGCATGGAGTACTCCGAGGCCATTGAACGGCTGCAGAGCTCGGGCGTCACCTTCGGCTATCCGGTGGAATGGGGCCTGGACCTGCAGACCGAGCACGAGCGCTACCTCACCGAACAGGTGGTGGGAGGGCCGGTATTCGTCATCAACTACCCCAGGGAGATTAAGGCATTCTACATGCGCAACAATCCGGACGGCAGAACAGTGGCGGCCATGGACCTGCTGGTGCCCAAGGTCGGGGAGATCATCGGCGGCAGTCAGCGCGAGGAACGCCTGGATGTACTGGAGTCACGCATGTCGGAGCTCGGCATCGCCAGGGAACCCCTCTGGTGGTATCTGGAGAGCCGCCGCTGGGGGAGCTGCCCCCACGCCGGTTTCGGTCTCGGCTTCGAACGCCTGGTAATGTACCTGTCGGGCATGGAGAACATCCGCGACGTGATCCCTTTCCCGCGCACCCCGCGCCACGCCGAGTTCTGACCGTGTTCGTCTACTGCCTGGAGCTCCACCTCTCCCTCTCCTGCAATTCGCTGAAGGGAAAGCGCGGCATCGTCAAGAGCATCCTGGGGCGCGGCCGCAACCGTTTCAATGTGGCCTGCGCCGAGATCGACCGTCAGGACAACCCTGGTGTGGCCGTACTGGGGTTTGTAACGGTCAGCCCTGATAAGACCATCGCGCGCTCTACCCTCGAACGTCTTGAAGACTGGATCTACGAGAACTGGTCCGACGTGGAAATCACCGGCGCGGAAATATCGGAGATTTGATCCACCGGACCGCAGATTGCTCTTGACTTGCAGAAAGTTTTAGGTTATTTAGAAAAACTCACATGGTGGCTATGGTGAAGCGGTCAACACTTACGACTGTGACTCGTACATACGAGGGTTCGAATCCCTCTAGCCACCCCAACAATCCAGGCGTCTGAACCTGCTTCAGGCGCTTTTTTTGTACTCTCCCCGGTTATTCCTCCCTCCCCTGCCACCAGGAAATCTTCACATCAGTGGGTAGAACGAATGGATGTTAACGGTTTCATTCATTAAAAGCCATAACCACATCGGAGACAAGGCTGTATTCCGGGCAATTACTGGAAATCCTGAATCACCCCGAAGCCCCGCTTCCCGCTGGAGACGGGGCTGTTCTGCCCTTTCGGCTCTGATGCCCGCTTGTTCAATTCCTCCGTACTCCCATCAGCCAGGAAAAGGGAACTTCTTTTGACTTTTGCGAAGGCCTCACTTATACATTGGGTAGCACAGTGCGAACGGTCGTCACTCCGTTCCCCGCTTCATACCGGTTTCACTGGAGGCAAACTTTGTTCAAGTTCCTGCAATCCATATTCGGAAAACACCCCTCGAAAGGCAATTACCCGGAGTCTCTGATAAATAACGCAATTGAACGCGCAGTGGAAGGAACGGATCCGTGGATTCGCGCCGTTTCAGGCTACAAGAAAAAATTACGCCCCGCGGTCCTGCGCGCCATCGATCATGTCGTGGCGCTGGTTGACGGCATGCCTCCACCCATTGCAATAACCCCGGACAGTTACGAAAACAATGAGCTGTTGAGAACCTTCTTCATCTCTACCGCCGATATGCTGAAGACCATCTCCAACGACAGGAATCTTGCGGATTTCCGGAAGAATCAGGAGCGTGCCATGTCCGGCGTCCATGCGCTGCTGGTAATGGATAAGGATGAAAAGGGGGTCTTCGGCGTCGGATTATCAGGAGACATCATCCTGCATGATGTGCCCCAGATTACAGTCAGTTTCGACGAGCACAGACTCGTCGGTATTTCGGAAAGCGAGAATGAAACCCGCCGATTGCTCAAACACAGGGCCTACGATTATCTCCTGGGCCTGGCGCTTTCACGCATCACGGTTGTAAAAACGGAACGGGACCACCTTGATAAATACCGCGCGCTTCTTCGCTCAAAGCTTGCACTGCTCAAACGGGAGGGTTTTGCTTTCGACAAGAGCACTACTGACGGACCGCAGAATGTTGCCCAGGTGGAGCAGGAATTAGCCAGGATAGAATATCAGTTGCTGGATCTTGGAGGGGATGACCAGATGCTCAACGTTTATCTGGACATCCTGCTTGACGTACTGGGAAAACCGGAAGTGCAACTCTGGACGGAACACGAAGCCCTGATCAGGGACAGAATGGGGATCAAGCAGGCCGTGGCGACCGATGATATTCCGGAACTGCTGCTCGATATGCTGTATGACGTCAACGGGCGCAACATGGTGGTTTCATTGGTCTCAATTTCGGAGGATGCCATTTTCAACAGGGAGCTGAACTGGTAATCCGCGGTAGCACATGACAGCACATCAAAAAATCCGAATTTCATAAGCAACAAATATGCTGAACGGCTTCATGATTCCATGTTATCCTGCAACTCATTAAGCCCGGAATGTCTATACGGGCCACTCCAACCTTGCGCATCGAATTTGCCGTCAGGCTGTAGCGGATTGTCCGGTTCAGAGGATTTTCCCAACGGAAATGGCTTGCGAGGTTTTCCGGGGTCATGAAAATAACGCATGGAACCATCCCGTTCAACAATGGAAGGCGGACTTTGCCGCCATACCCGTCCAATTCTGGACGTGGCTGAAAAACTGAGTCTGCAATCGTTTTTCCTTTCCATTCAAAGGGGGCTGGCGCTTGCTCTTCCCCTTGTCATGATAGGCGCCCTGGCGCTTCTGCTGCGCCACTTTCCCTTCCCCCCTCTTCTCGATTTTCTTGATTCCATATCAGGAAACAGCTGGCGCATCGCCTGCGACAATCTGATCTCCGGTTCCTTCGGGATCGCCTCGCTTGCAGTACTCTGCTCTTGCAGCGGAGCTCTGACCATGCATTACAACCAGCGACACGTGGGCCAGTTCGTAAGCCCGATCATGTCGGTGGTTGTTATCCTGTCCTGCTTTTTCGTGGTAACGGCCCCTGCTGAATCCACTACGTGGAAAACCGTATTTTCAATGGACAGCGGTCTCCTTGTCGCGTTGTGCGTGGCGGCGTTGGGTTGCAACCTGTTTCTGCGTCTCTCCCAATGCAGGCGTCTGCATCTATCCCTGGGCACGGCCGTCCACGATCCGCTGGTGCGGGATGTGTTCGTCGTAATGCCGGCAGCCATGCTGACCATAGCTGTATTCGGCGGTCTCCGCACCATTCTGGTATTGAACGGTATCACTGATCTGCACGGCAGAATGGGTACATTTCTGGCAGGACTCTTTTCCCATGTCGGCAACGATCTTGGAGTCGGTCTGCTGTATGCGGGGTTATGCCAGGTATTCTGGTTTTTCGGTGCCCATGGTCCCAACCTGCTGTATACCCTGGAGGTGAATTTCTTCCGACCGGCGGGGGCAGCCAATGCGGTTGCTGCGCTGTCGGGATACGATCCTGTTTTTGTGTTTACCAAGACGTTTTTTGACGCCTTTACCAGAATGGGGGGGTCTGGAAGCACCCTCTGCCTGATTATCGCCATCCTGCTGGCCAGTCGCGACGGAAGCAGCCGCAGGCTCTGCCTTTTTGCCCTGGTTCCCGCGCTGTGCAACGTAAACGAACCACTCCTGTTCGGTATTCCGCTGGTTCTGAACCCGGTCTATCTGATTCCTTTCGTGTTGACCCCCATAGTCCAGACTCTTGCGGCCTATGCGGCCACGGCACTTGACCTGCTGCCCCACACAACCTCTGACATGATCTGGACTACACCGCTCCTTGTTGGGGGATACGTGGCAACCGGTTCCGTTGCCGGCGTGGTCATGCAGTTGGTCAACCTGGCATTGGGAATACTCCTGTACTACCCCTTTGTGATCCTGTCAGGGCAGTTGAACGAGAGAAGTGGCAAAGCTATGCTGGCCGGGCTGTTACGGACAGCAACCGTCTGCAGCGGAGATCCCGGCAGCAAGAAATGCATCGACCGGCCCGGTGAAGAGGGCCGTCTGGCCAAGGCTTTGGCAGATGATCTGCGGGTTGCCCTGGAGCGTGATGACCAGCTTTTTCTGGAATACCAGCCCCAGATGGATGTGTCCGGCAACCGGGTTTACGGGGTTGAGGCGCTGTTGCGCTGGCATCATCCGGCCTTCGGCCCCATTCCCCCACCAGTTACCGTTGCGCTGGCCGAAGATACGGAGTGCATCGACCGCCTGGGGATGCGGGTTGTTGAGATGGCCTGTTGCCAACGGGCCGCCTGGCAAGAGCTGGTTTCTGATGATCTGCTCATGGCGGTGAACGTCTCACCCCATCAGCTGGAGGACCAGGATTTTGACCGTCGTGTCCTGTCGGTTCTCGCGGCAAGCGGTTTGCGCGTCGATCAGTTCGAAGTTGAGATAACCGAATCGACCGTCCTGACACCAAGCACAGCCGCGGTCGATACGCTGCTTCGGCTCGGAAAGAACGGTGTGCATGTGGCGATCGACGACTTCGGCATGGGTCATACCTCCCTGCGTTACCTCAACGAGATTCGGGTCGATACCATCAAACTGGATCGATCCCTGACCGATCGGCGCCGTGAGGGTATCAACGACCATATCGTGCACAGCATCGTTGAATTGAGCAAAAGCCTGGGAATTACCACCATTGCCGAGGGAATTGAGAATGAGGAGCAATTGAACCGTTTCCTCGGACTGGGCTGCCAGATCTTTCAGGGGTATCTGTTCAGCAGGCCCCTGTCGGGAGATGATTGCCTGGCTTTCATCCTGGCGCGCACTGACTCCAAACGTAATGAATCGGGGGGATGAAAACGGAGGTCTTTTTACCCATAAGCTGCCGACGATCCATGTTTTCCTTTAAACGTCAGACCATTCTCAGCAGAAATCACGGGTATATTTGAAAACAGTGTGACGAGATGTTATTTGACTAAATATCAAGCATATAGCCATGATTATTTCAATCGTTCAATCAATGGAGCTTCCTGTTCATCTGATTTCACCAAGGAACACGCGACAGGAAAACACCGAGAGGGGGTAAACCATGCGGTATCAGGAAGCCGTCAATCTGCCGTTCAACGCCCATGCCACGGGAGGTGATTTCCGTCCTGCCCGTCAGGGTGAGGTCGATCCCGGAGGCCCGGGGATCTGGTTCATCTTCCAGGGTGATACGCTGCTTCTGGAACAGGGGACGGAGATTGCTCCTTATGAGGGGGAATGTCCCCCCCGGACAGGAGAGTGCATCCGGAAACTCCTGATCGGAAGCTGGCGGGGTAAGCCGGTGCGGGTGCTGGAACTGGGCAGCGATGTCGGCATCCCCCCCGGATTCCTGGCGGAGCCGCTCCTGGCGACCTTCCTGCATGAGCGTCTTTCCGATGCTCTCCTCTCCCTTGCCGGCCTTGCCCAGCAGATCCTCAGTTGGGATAGGAGAAGCGCGGTCTGTTCCAGGTGCGGCGGCGGAAACGGAGTTATTGCCGGCACCTGGGGTAAGAGGTGCACGGCATGCGGCGCCGAACATTTCCCCCACATCCATCCCTGCACCCTCGTCCTGGTGAACCGGGGAGACGAACTCCTCCTCATCCGCAAGCCCGAATGGCCGGCTGGATACTACAGCATCCCCTCCGGTTTCTGTGATTTCGGCGAGTCCCTGGAGGAGTGCGCCGGTCGCGAGGTGCTTGAGGAGACCGGTATCCTGATCCGGAAACTCCGCTATGTGGGCAGCCAGAGTTGGCCCTTTCCGGCCCAGCTCATGACCGGCTTCACGGCGGAGTACGCGGGCGGCGAGATTGTCGTGGACCGGGAAGAACTGGAGGCTGCCGCCTGGTTCCACAGGGACCGTCTTCCTCCCACCTTTTCCGCATCAAGCATCGCCGGATGGATGCTGGAGACCTTTGGCAAACGGCGGTGATTCCCCTCTCCACCCTTTCTTCACCGGAGAGCCATGGCCATCCGGCCAAGTGGCATTTGCCGGGATGCTCGCCGGCCGGGATTGCAAACTTTCCGGGACCGGGTACATTCCATTCATGGTGCTTGTCACCCCTTTTACGGGAACATTTCAGTTCCGGAGATGTCTAACACCATATGGCAACCGAAACCCACGCCAGCGACGACGCAACCCTGGCCCTGGCCTGCCGCCGGGGGGACATGGCTGCCTTCGAATGCCTGGTGCGGCGCCACCAGGGGATGCTGCTGAACATCGCCTTCCGGATTACCGGCGTGTACGAGGACGCCTGCGAAATCGTCCAGGACTCGTTTGTCACCGCCTGGCGCAGGATCGACACCTTCCGCGGAGAATCCGCCTTCAGCACCTGGCTGACGGCAATCGCCATCAACCTGTCCCGCAACCGGAGGCGGAACACCCTGGGAAGGAAAAGACATGAGGCGTACTCCCTGGACGCTTCGCCCGATGACTGCGACGTCAGCGTGCGACCCGACCCGCCGTCCGATGCGCCCTCGGCGCTGCAACAGATGGAGGAAGCCGAACTGCGCCGGATATTGAGCGGCTGTATCGATGCCCTGCCCATCGAATTCCGCGAGGTACTGGTATTGCGGGACATGCGGGAACTGGCGTACACTGAGGTTGTGGAGGCGCTGGGAATCCGGGAGGGTACCGTCAAGTCGAGGCTGTTCAGGGCTCGTGAGGCGGTCAGGGATTGTCTGAAACGGGCGGTGGCACGGGGATGAAAACGCACGACGAGATAAGAAGACTCCTGCCGGCGTACTGCGGCAACGACCTGGACCCCGAGGAAAAGGAACTGGTTGAGGAACACCTCCGCTCCTGCGCCGAATGCCGCGCCGGACTGGCGGACCTGGAACTGGCCATGCGCCTGATCCACAGCACCCCCCAGGTGGACCCTCCTCCCTGGATGACCGCACGCATCATGGCCAGGGTGCTGGAGCACGCACCGGAAAGGAGAAGCTGGCTGCAGCGCATCTTCTTCCCGCTGCACGTCAAGGTTCCCCTGCAGGTCGTGGCGCTGCTGGTGGTCTGCGTCAGCAGCTACTACCTTTCCAGAACGGTGGAAACCGACTTGGGGCAGCAGCCCCAACCCGGACAGGTTCACATTGCACCGGAGTCGGCTCCGGCCGTTGCGCCGCCGGGGGAGCCTGCCGGGATGAAGCGGCAGACTCCCCCGGCGCGGGACAAGGCATTGCCGCCACAACCTGAAGCCGTGACCGCCAGGCCGGCCCCGCCATCAGCCGGACAACCGGAGGAGCATCCCCCCTTCCCTGCTCCGCGTCCGGTACGTCCCGCTGCTGAGGAAACGGCGCCCGGAGGCGCGATCCATCCAAAGCCGGCAATGACGCCGGAGTATTCCGAGGCGCGGCAGGCGCCGCCGGTCCGCTCCCATGAGCGTATTCCGGGCGCCGACTCCGCGATGAGGATGAAGGCCAACAGGGGCCTGGAAAGCCGGGAGAGTGTAGCCACCCGCGTCGTCCAACCGCTACGCCTGAGTCTCCGCCTCGATCCGGACGCCCCAGCATCGGCCTCCGAGACCGTACCCCTCGCCGTCATCCGTTCCGGAGGAACCCTTGTGCAGGACGGATACACACCACCTCCGCGCCGCCTGAAAACCCGCGTTCCGTCCGGACGCCTGCCGGAGCTGATCGAACGGCTGGAGCGTCTCGGCAGGATCGGCGGACACCCCACCCTCCCAAGCCAGGAGGGGATGGTCGAGGTTGACATCAGCTGGTGATGTCCGTTTTCGGATCGATCCTCTCGTAGAGACGCATTGCAATGCGTCTCTACGCCCCACCCTCTCCCCCTCATTTTTTCGGATGCCCATTTTTTCGGGAACCTTTTCACTCCTCCTCCTGTCCAAGGGGTAAAGACACCTTTAAGGGAGGAAAAAATCATGAAAACCATAGTTGCGCTATTTCTGTCGTTCATGTTCTG
>CAZRPI010000055.1:16275-22775 GCA_964601865.1 uncultured Pelobacter sp.
GCGCGGGGTGCGCAAGGTCTACGCCGAGGCGGTGAAGGGGGAGCAGTACCGCATCGAGGTGAGGAACAACCTGAACCGCCGGGTCGGGCTGGTGATCGCCGTGGACGGCCGCAACATCGTCAGCGGCGGGAAATCCCGGCTCGGGAACAACGAACGGATGTACGTCCTGGATCCATACGGGACGGGCGCATTTTCCGGCTGGCGCACCGGCCAGGACCGGATCAACCGTTTCTACTTCACCGACGTGCCCGATTCCTATGCAGCCGCGTTCGGTGACGAGAGCGCCATGGGGGTTATTGCAGTGGCGGTCTACCCGGAGCGCCGCCACGATCCGCCTCCGATTGCTCAGCCCCAATTCAAACGCGATTCAACGGGTCGGGGCGCCGGCGCGGCCGGCAGAGCTCCGGCGGCGGCGGCGCCGGCGGCCGAGTCCGGGAGCAAGACGCTCTCCAAATCCGAAAGCAGCATAGAAAACGCCGGGACCGGTTTCGGCAGGGAGGAGTACTCCCCCAGCTACAACGTGGAGTTCGAGCCCGAGAGGCGCGCGGCCGAGAAAATTTACGTGAAGTACGAGTGGTGTTCCACCCTCTGCAGACTGGGAGTTGTCCCCTGCCACGGGCAGCCCCCCCGCCATCCCAACCGTCTCTGGGACGATGAAGGTTACGCCCCTCCCCCTCCGGGCAGGTAGATTTCTCTCCGCAATTGGCAGGCGCCCGTTTCCCGTCCGGGGGACGGGCGCAACTTTTGACGTCCCCGCAGATTCGATTTGTCATGCCCGAATTACTTGAGCAAGATCAATCCCCATGGCAATCAGATTTTAAAGTGATTTTTAATTGATTGAGACAAAATACGAGTGATATAGTTCTCACTGAAAGTGTTAAGTCGTCAGGACCGGAGCCGCATCTGAGCACCATCAGGAGGAGCACATGCGCAGCATAACTCCCCAGGGGGTTTTCCCCCACATCTTATCCTTTCTATCGTTTATCTTTTCATTCGTATTTCTTGCCCCTATTCCTGCTGCCTTTGCGGCAGGCTATACGGCGAGGACTCCTGTCCGGCATGGGGACGGGGAGGTTGCGGCAGCAGCGCCTGGCACGCTCAAATGGGCTTACGTCACAGGCGGTCCAATTACTGCTTCTCCCGCCATAGGGGGCGACGGAACAATCTACGTGGGGTCATACGATAATAAGCTCTATGCGGTCAATCCCAAGGGCACATTCAAGTGGTCGTATGGAACGGGGATCATCACCATGGGTGTCTCCATAGGACCAGACGGAACGATCTACGCGGGATCGAATGACAAGAGAGTGTACGCAATCAGGCCGGACGGCACGCTCAAGTGGTCCTACGAAGCGGGAGACAGCGTGCTGTGTACACCCGCCATTGCTCCGGATGGGACTATCTATGTCGGGCTGTATAATCAACGTAAACTCTATGCCGTGAACCCTGACGGTTCCTTCAAATGGTCCTACACTACGGGAGGGATGATGACGTCCTCCCCCGCCATAGGGACTGACGGGACTGTCTATGTGGGGTGTCTGGACAAGAAGCTCTATGCCGTGAATCCCGATGGAACCCTGAAGTGGTCCTACGCCACAAAGGGCGAGATATGGTCCTCCCCTGCCATAGGGGCAGACGGGACAATTTATGTGGGGGCGGATGACGCCAAACTCCATGCAGTCAACCCGGATGGAACTTTCAAGTGGTCCTATGGTCCGGGGGGAGCAAACATCCATGCCTCCCCAGCCATAGGAACCGACGGAACGGTCTACGTGGGTATGGGAGGCGATTTGCATGCCATCAACCCCGACGGGACTTTCAAATGGTCCTATGCAACGGGGTTTGAGATCAACTGCGCTCCCGCCGTAGGTTTCGACGGCACTATCTATGTTGGCTCCAGGGGACTCTTTGCCGTGAACCCTGACGGAACCCTGAAATGGTCCTATTCATCGGATGGCATGTTCATCCGCACTTCTTCCCCAGCCATAGGTCCCGATGGTACAGTCTACATAGGGTCGGACAATGACCACAAGCTCCATGCAATCTCCAGTTCCTCCTCCGGCCTTGCCGGATCACCCTGGCCCATGTTCCACCACGACACCAGGCATACGGGGCTTTATGGGTATTCAGACGATTCGGCGACTCTGTCGCTTTCAATCTCAGGCTCCGGCTCCGTCGTGAGCGATCCATCCGGGATCGACTGCGGCGAAACATGCTCTGCTTCCTATAGCAAAGGAACCGTCGTTACCCTCACTGCGACAGCAGCTGACGGCTCGGCATTCACCGGTTGGTCCGGGGGATGCAGCGGAACGGGAGCTTCCTGCACGGTGACCATGAACGCCGATCTTGCCGTGACAGCCACCTTTGGGAACAACCTCTGCACCTACAATTTTTCTCCCAGGAGCAGGAAGTTCACCCATAAATCAGGAAAGGTGACCATAAACATCACCGCAAAGGGAGCAAAAGCCTGTCCCAAACCTGTGGTTCAGGTAACGGAAGGCGAGGATTGGATCACCCTTTCATCATTTGCTTTCAACAAGAACAAGGGGAAAGCAGTCGTCACCGTCCCTGCAAACAGCACCTCCTCCAACAGGGAAGGAGGAGTCAGTATTGCAGGTGGTTCTTTCCCCGTAACCCAGACTGGAAAGCCTTGCACTCTCGCCATCACACCAACAGTATCGACCCCGAAAATCCCCAAGGCGGGAGGAATCGGGTCTTTCACCGTTACGGCAAGCCCCGGCGATTGCTCATGGACAGCAACGAAGGATGCAAAAGCAACATGGCTCTCCATCACTTTGGGTGGTTCCGGCACTGGAAACGGCAATGTATTCTACACAGCCGATGAGAATACCGGCAAGAGCGCGAGAAGCGGAAAGGTCACGGTATCCCTCGCAACAGGGAAGACGAAGAAGGTGCATACGGTGAAGCAGACAAATAAGTAAGAAACGGGGGGTTGTGGGATAATCTCCCTAGTCCTGTCACCTGATCATGCGGAGGAGAGCTGATTCATGGCACTCCTCCGCATTGTCTTCGCACAAGCCAAATAATCCCGCTAGATACTTATATTCCGGGCTTGATGCTTCAAGTATCCCTCCAGGTTAAGTCACAACGCCACCCACTGAATTTTTTGCCGGGCGGATATCATCCAGAGCCGTTACGCCGTCTATCCAGGGAATCCGGGGAACGCTGAGCATTGACAATCGGAAGCGGAGAGTCGTAAGGTACCGTATTCAGGATCATTGATCCTCTGGAGGAAACCGTCTGGCGGCTGCCATCCGGATGGTGCTGCAGGAGTCCATCGATCAGGGAAGCAACTACCGGGTGGAGGAAAGCACGGTTGCCTATCATCCGCTGAATTTTCATGTGTACGGATGGGGAGGCGATTCCTGCACCGGTTGCGGCGGCACGCTGGAAGCCATCCGGCTCGGCAACCAAAGTACGGTCTTCTGTCCCCGCTGTCAGAGGTGAGCTGGACGGCTGTCACGATTCATAATCAGAGACGTTCTTGCCGCCCTCTCTTTTTGAGCGACCCACATTCGGGTACCGACAGGTGCCGTTCATCCTTTACGCTTCGAGACACAATTCCCTGATGAGGAGTATTTCGCAATGCATGTCAATAAACTGTTATTTTTCTTCGTATTTATTCTCGCCGCCCAGTTTGCGTGGGCCAGCGCCGATTTCATCTGCACCCCGACCTGGTCGCTGAACCGGAGTCAGTACGATCGCTGCAGTAATCTGCCGATCCTGTCGCCGGGCAACGACACCAGGGTAAATTTGAAGCTGCTCCTGGTCGACAACGGATTTGCCGCATTTGAGCCGGGGCCGGCTGCCGGAGAGTCCAATGAATACGGCTATGGCAAGGTTCCTTTCACCCTGGCGACCTTCGACAGGAGCTTTTTCATATCGAAAGGCAGGGATGAAGGTTCGAAGGATGGGGAGCGGACCTCCGGCAGTGGCGGTGGAACCCGCTGCGTCAGCAATGACGCCGGGAAAACGGATTTCATCGAGGCGCTTGAACTGAGCAGGGATCTGTCGCATGCCGAACGCAAACTACTGAAGGAAGAGCGACAAAAACTGAACCCCACCTGCATCGACGCAACGGCTCCGAAAACCGCGGCCAGGGTCGACAGCCCGAAGCCGGCAGCCAAACATTCGAAAACCTTCAATGAGTTCATGCAGTATCTCACCGCTGCCGCCGCATTTTACGAGGGACGCTACGACGTGGCGAATTCGGGGTTCACCGGCCTGGTTGACAGCAGGCAGACATGGCTCAGGGAAACGTCGCGTTACATGCTGGCGCGAACCGAACTCAACCTTTCACAGAAAAACGCCTTCGACGAGTATGGGTTTCCGACACCCGGCAAGGCCGACCAGAAGGCGCTTCAGGCCGCCGAGGAGAAAATCGTCCTTTATCTGCGGGACTATCCGGACGGACGGTATTCCTCATCGGCCAGGGGGCTGCTGCGCCGCATTTACTGGCTGTCCAACCAGCAGCAGAAACTCGCCGATGAGTATGAATGGCAACTGAACCACCCGGATTCTCCGCAGCACAACCTGCCGGTGGATGCCCTGGTCCGGGAGGCCGAGCAGAAACTGCTCGCAACGGCGGACCCCAGACTGATCAGGAACCCTCTGCTGCTGGCAACCCTTGATCTGTCACTGATGCGTCCCGCCGGTTCAGCCGAGGCAAAACAGATCGCCTTTGCCGACCTGCAGAAACAGCAGCCGCTGTTCTCGGACCACAGGGAGCTGTACGATTACCTGCTTGCCGCGCACAGATTCTATATGCAGAAGGATGCGGCCGGCGTCGTCAAAACATTGCCTGACACCATCCCCTCCAAAATGACCTATCTGGATTTCAGCCGGCTCACCCTGCGCGGCCTGGCCCTCGAAACGACCAAAAAACAGCTCGGCGCACGCAGATTGTGGCTCGACCTTCTGCCGGCATCCGGACAGCCGCTTCAGGCAGAGACGCTGCAGCTCGCCCTTGCGCTCAACTACGAGCAGAGCAACGAACTGGAATCGGTTTTCAAAACAGACTCACCGATCACCGATGTGGAAATCCGTTCCATTCTGCTCCGCAACGACGCATCACCGGAGCTTCTCCGCCAGGTGATAAAATCAAAAAAATACTCCGGCCGGGAACGTCAGACCGCCATCTACACCCTGCTTTACAAGGATCTGCTGCAGGGACATTACCGGAATTACATCCAGGATTACCGCTTCCTGCCCAAAGACGCGGCCAAGCGGAAGCCTTCCCCAGACATGAACGACGGCGATGGACCGAATCTGGCGCTTTTCACCTGGTCAGGCAAAAAGGCCGAAGACGGCTACGGTTGCCCTTCCACCCTGGAAATTGCGGGGATACTGGCTAAGGATGCGGAAGATTCCTACGGTCTGGTCTGCCTGGGTGATTTCGTAAACGCCAATGACCTTGATTCAGACAATGACCATGGCAAGCCGCAGGAACAGCGATCCGATCCGGGCAAGGCGGTATTGGGCACGGCCAAATCCGGTTTTCCCGGAGAAGCTTTCTCCAGGGGCGAAGCCTATAAAGCCGTTATCGAGGATGAAAATGCAACGCCCGATCTTAAGGCCTATGCGCTGTACCGCGCGATAAAATGTTACGCCACTTCGGGAACCAACCACTGCGGCGGTGAAGCCGTGGATAAACCGGCCAGAAAATCCTGGTTCCAGACGTTGAAGAGCCGCTACGCCGATTCCGTCTGGGCCAGGAAACTCAAATATTACTGGTAAGACTCGATGCGCCTCTTCTCCACCCTGGGACTGACCGCCACCCTGCTCGCGCTGTTGCGAACGTGGCCGGCCCATGCCGGTACGGTCAGGGCGGAGGATTACTCCTCGTTCTGGGTATGGGGAGGCGTCAGGTCCCAGCCTGCCCTGTCACGGGCCGAAAGCCTGTACGTCCTGCAGGGAGAGGTGACGGAGAGAAACGGTCGACACAGGGCCGGACCAGTGCTGGTCCCGCAGGGGATGACGGTTGCCCGTTTCAGGAAAAGCAGGGTCTGGCTGGTATACCGGGCGAACACGCTACGCTGGACGCCCCATATCATCCAGGCGGTCATCCTGCGCCTGAGGCAATGGCGGCTTTCCGGCAATCCCGTGGCCGGTCTGCAGATTGACTTTGACGCCGGGACCAGGTATTTGCGGGAGTACGTCGTTTTTTTGCGGCAATTGCGCGCACGACTGCCGACGGATTACCAGCTCGGTATCACCGGACTTCTGGACTGGAGCGCCAATGGCGATATCGAGACCATAAACCAACTGGGCGACGTCGTTGACGAGGTCGTCGTCCAGACCTATCAGGGACGGGAGACCATCCCGAATTACAATGACTATCTCCCGGCCCTCAGGCGCCTGTCCATCCCCTTCAGAATCGGGCTGATTCAGAACGGTAACTGGCAGGCACCCGAGGATCTGGAATCGAACCCCTGGTTTCAGGGGTATGTGGTCTTTCTGCGGAACCAGGTTTCGACTGG
>CAZRPI010000056.1:0-10337 GCA_964601865.1 uncultured Pelobacter sp.
TTATAGCCGTAATCGTGGATAAGCCCTACAGGACCATTCAGGATTTCATAACAGCACAACGGAGCTCTGTAACCATCCTGAATTACCAGTGATTTCCGGATCACGCCACAACCCCGGACCGTGGACATATGAGTACCCGGCCGGCTGAAGGAGAATTATCATGGCCAACAATCTTGGAATAGCGGTTAAACCCGTAACCGAGCACAGTACCGAGGAGATCGAACGGGTCTGTGAATGGATCAATACAGAAGAATACAAGGAACTGAATTTTGCCCGTCAGGCGATCACGATCAACCCAGCCCACGCCTGCCAGCCGCTGGGAGCCGAACTGGTGGCGCACGGTTTTGAGGGAACTCTGCCCCTCGTGCACGGCTCGCAGGGATGTACCTCCTATTTCCGCAGCACGTATAACCGTCACTTCCGTGAACCGGCTCCGGCGGTATCCTCGGCCATGACCGAGGACGGCGCGGTGTTCGGCGGCCAGAACAACCTGTTCGAAGCCCTGGAAAATGCCTATGCCCTGTACAAACCGAAAATGATCGCCATTTTCACCTCATGCATGCCCGAGGTTATCGGAGATGACCTGACGGCTTTTATCAAAAACGCCAGGCAAAAAGGGCACATTCCCAAGGAGTTCCCGATTGCTTACGCTAACACGCCAAGTTTCACCGGTTCCTACATCCATGGTTACGACAGCATGCTGGCATCCATGCTGGAAAACCTTACCGCGGGAAGATGGCTTGAGGGACGTTGCACCGGCAAACTGAATCTGATCGCGGGATTTGACTGCAATACGGGAAATTACCGCGAGTACAAACGGATACTCGAAGAGTTCGATATTCCATACACCGTCCTGGCCGATATCTCGGAAACATTCGATTCGCCGCTGGACGGCACCTATCGCCCCTACGCGGGCGGCACCAGGCTTGAGGACGCGGCAGATTCCATTAACGGCAAGGCTACCATTACCCTTGGAGCCTATGCGACGCCCAAAACCTACTCCTGGATCAAGGACAACTATTCCGGCAAGCATGTCTGTATGCCGATGCCCATGGGGATCGCCAAAACGGATGCCTTTATCATGAAACTGGCGGAGCATTTCGGCAAGGAAGTTCCGGCATCGCTGAAAGCCGAGAGGGGCAGGGCCGTGGACGCCATGACCGATTCTCATCAATACATGCACGGTAAAAAGTTTGCCGTCTATGGGGATCCGGATTATCTCCTCGGTTATGTCTCCTTCCTTCTGGAGATGGGAGCCAAGCCGTATCATATCCTCTGCAGCAAGGGAAGCAAGAAGCTGACCAAGGAAATTCAGGCCCTGCTGGACACCTCGCCCTATGGCAAAGAAAGCAAGATCTACATGAACAAGGACCTCTGGCACCTCCGCAGCCTGGTCATGACCGATCCCGTGGACGCCGTCATCGGCGACACCCACGGCAAGTTCCTGGCCCGCGACGCCAAAATTCCGCTGTTCCGCTTCGGTTTTCCGATCTTCGACCGGGTCAACCTGCACCGCTCTCCCCTGGTCGGTTATCAGGGTGTGATCAACATGGTGACCACCATCTGCAACAAATTTATCGATATCGCTGACGACACGAGTGATGACCGGCATTTCGAGATGATGAGGTGACAATTGGCCGAGATGATTCCGAATTGAAATCAGACTGAAATGTAGAGACGCATTGCAATGCGTCTCTACGGTATCATCATGAATGCGATCAGCCTTTCAGGCCATGACCTGTTTCACGCGATATTCGCCGCCGATGACCAGATACTCGCCCTCTCCCTTGAGGATGCTTCCCGGCAGCAGGTTGTTGTAGAAGAAAATTTTGGCGAGGGGGACCCTGGTTTCCCATACCGTGCGGCCGAATTCCCAGGCCCGCTCCATGTCATCGGTGAACGAAACCAGGTTGTTGAGCCTGACGATCCGTTCCCGCTTGCCCAGGGTCTCCAGCGTTTCATGCTCATCGGCGTCGTGGGTACCTCGGAAGAGGGTAACGGACGTCTCGCCGGGATACTTGTGTAACAGTTCGAACTGGCAGTACTCGTACAACAGGTCCAGTTGGGACTGGATGGCGCTGGTTCTGGCGCTCCCGTTCATGACGTCGATGGTGTAGTTGTAGTATGTTTCATCGCCGTGGCCTGAGATGCGGCCGTTGTGGTACCGGGGAGGTATTCCCATGCGGCTTTCCACCCAGTGCTTCAGGACGGCCCCGGCAACGGAATTGGAATCGAACATCCAGCCGCGCAGAAAACGTAGATAGCTGTTTTTGATGCTGCTTCTGGCTTTGTCGGTGGTCTGCTCCTGCCAGTTGTGAAGCTGGAATTTGACTGACATGAAGTCGTTGAAGAAGACGGCCCGTTCAGCAGGGGAATTGATTGCCGCAAGCTTTTCGAACAGGAAGCGGTTGGCTTCCTTGACGCCCTGGATCTCCAATACCTGGGGATTGTCGTTGAAATGGCGGGAGGCAATGAGCCACGGCGGGAGGTTGCAGTAGTTGAATGATGCGTATCTGTAGTTCAGTGGCGGCGCCTCGAAGGGTAATCTGCAGGAACGAAGCCGGCAGGGCAAGGCGGAGACGCCACGTTGAGCCTCCCTTGCCGGGTCTCTAGATATCCCAACAAAGAATAGTTGTCAATCCGTTTTGATATTACTCCGTTGGATGATGTCCGGGAATCCGGGGCAGAAGGAATTCCCCTCATTTATTGTGAAGTAGAAAACCACACCCTGCGGGTGTGGTAATGTGGACTGGCTATGCCGGTCCTGCATAGGTATGGCTTAAAGCCGCTCACTGTTATCTATTGTAGTCGAGTTGTTGCCGCAACATCGAGCACAAGGAGGTCACAGTGAGCAGCCGTTTTCAGAAATTATCACATACGATATGGTGCTGTCAGTACCACATTGTATGGGTGCCAAAGTATCGCTACCGCATATTACATGGAGCGCTTAAAGAGGCGGTAGAGTCAGGTGTACTGGCAATTTGTGGTTATGCCGGATGCGAGGTAGTCGAGTTGAATGTCCAGCCAGACCACGTGCATTTGGTGTTGAAGATCCCGCCAAAGTTATCAATATCCGACTTGATGGGACGTTTGAAAGGGCAAACGTCAATGAAACTCTTTCAACAGTTTCAGCATTTGAAGAAGAAGCCCTATTGGGGCAACCACTTTTGGGCCAAAGGATATTGCGTTGATACTGTAGGTCTGGATGCGGACATGATACGTAAGTATGTCCGCTACCAAGAAAACAAAGAACAGCAGTTGGAGCAGCTACAATTGGTGTAAAGATGAACCAATCCGCGGCAGAACTCCTAGCCCGCCCCCTGCGGGGGGCGAATTTAAAAGCCGCACCCTGAGGGTGCGGATTCTTTACTAACATGATGTGCCGGCATTCGATCCGTTTGGTGGCTAGATTCACCGTTTTCCCCGGCGCTTTGACAATATTTTTACCGGGGAACCGGATTTCGCCGGTCTGTTCGATGCCGCCCGGATATGCCGGGCCATGGAGACGAGAGAGTCCTGGGTTCCTAGAATCATCTGGGGGCTGGCCTTCGGGTCAAGCCAGAGCAGAACCTTCAGGATGTCTTCCTCGGACAGGGCGACGCATCCCAGGGTGGGCATGTTTTCCCCGCGCCGCACATGGATGAAGATGGCGCTCCCCGCTCCCGGGACAACCGGATCGGTGTTGTACTCGATGACGATGCCGTACTTGTACCGGTCGTCGTCAAGCTTCATGACTTCAAAGGATCTGGCGGAGGTACGGCCTCTCCTGACCCAGCGGTTATAGTCGGGCGAGGCGATGTCGTCCACCCAGAGGTCATCCTTTCCCACCCGGCGGTAGGGCATGCGGGACGGTATTTCGGTGGCATAGCCGAAAGCGCGCTTCAGGGCGAAGGCGCCGGAAGGTGTCCTGAGATCGCCCTCCCTTTTCGCGCCCGGCGGCGCGAACCCTTTCTCTCCGATCAGCGCCGGCAGAGGCGGAGCAACATTGCGCCATGTTCCGCTCTGTTTTTCCAGGAGGTGGAGCATGGCGTGAAACCCGGAGAAATCGTCGCCGGTCACCAGCACTGCCTGTGATGACCCATCCGCCATTGCCGCCAGGGAATCCCTCACCCATTCCGGCAGACTCCCCTCCGCCGAAGGCGAGGCCCATACCGGTCCGGCCGACAGGATCAGGAACAGAAGGGCCGAAAGCACACAGCCCCGCAGTTTTGTCATCTTCATCATCTCTCCTCCTCTTTCCTCATCAACCGGCCTCCATCCATTTTTTCCCTCCCAGAATACGGGCCACCATCATGCTGGACACATTGTCCCCCACGGCATTGAGCATGGTGGCGGGCGCATCCACCAGGGTGCCGATCATGGTGATCAGGGGGAAGGCTTCCGGCGGGAAGCCGTAGAGGGAAAGGATCAGCAGTTCGCCGATGGCGCCGCCGCCGGGAATGCCGCTCACCACCACGCCGGTCAGCAAAGCGATGCCCAGGGCCGTCAGGATCTGCTCGATGCCGGTAAAGGGCATCCGGAAGATGCCGAAGAGAAAGGCGATCTTCAGCACCGCCGCCAGACAGGAGCCTTCCATGTGGATGGTGGCGCCGATGGGTATGACCACCTCGCTGATATCTCCTGGCACGCCGATCTCGTCCGCCGCCGCAAGGTTGGAGGGGATGGCGGCCATGGAACTGCCTGTGGCCAGGGCAGTGACCGATGGCGGTATGATGTTGCGCCAGAATTTTTTCGCGCCTGAGACGCCGCCGGCGAGAAAGGCGTACAGGGTAAAGGCGAGGAAGTAGTAGGCAATGGCCATCGGGTAATAGAGGGTCATGGCACGACCGTACGAATTGAGCAGTTCCGTCCCGAAGGTGCCCACCAGGTAGGCGAAGTAGGCACACAGTCCCACCGGTGCATAGTACATGATGAATGAGACCAGTTTCATCATGACCTCGTTGGCTGAAGCCAGGAACGCGGCGAACGGCCTGCCCCTCTCCCCCGTGGCGGCGGTGGCAAGGCCGGTCAGAATGGAGAAGACGATCAGCGCCAGCATGTTGTTCTTGGACAGAAGCTGCGGAAAGTCGGAAACGGTGAAGGCCCTGACGATCTGTTCGGAGACCTTGAGATGTCGAACATCGGCGGCTGCCGCCAGGGGGATGGTGACGCCCGAGGCGGGAGGATAGATGATTACGGCGCCGATCATGACGCAGGATGCGATAATCCCCGTCGCGACAAAGACGATGAGCATCACGGTGAGAATCCTCCCCAGCCGTTTCAAGTTGTCCATGGCTGCGACAGCGGAGGAGATGGAGCAGAAGACCAGCGGGACGATCACCGTGAAGAGCAGGTTCAGGAAGACATCGCCCAGCGGTTTGAGCATTGCCGCGTCTTTTTTGAGCAAGACGCCGAGACCGGCGCCCACAATGATCGAGAGGATCAGAAGGATGGAGAATCCGTAGGATTTCAGGAACGGCGGCAATCCGCTTTTCATGTGGTCTGGTCTGCCTTGGTGATTATCAGGGAGTCAGGGCGTCGGGAACAGGTTTCTCGGTTGGCATGCTACCATTCTTCGGGGGGAGGGTGGAAGCCGTTTTTCAACTGGCGACCCGGGTGAAGTGAAAAGTGCCGGATTCTCGCCGCATGCGTTCAAAAGGTAATTACTCTCATCTTTGTGCGACCTCCACGTTCTTGTGGCAATAAGAAAGAACCAAGTGTGGTATGCTTCCACATGCTGTTCAATAAATGCCGAAACAGGAAGGAGCGATGATGAAAAGATGGATTATCACGATCTGTCTGGGATTGGCGGTTGTTGTCAGCGCCGGCTGCGCCGGGAAACTGCCTCCACGCGAAGAGCTGAAACGGGCGGTGACCAGGAGTTTTGACGCCGGCGGCTTTAACTACAGCTCCACAAGCAGAGTGACGCAACTCTCCTTCCGGCAACTGAACACCAAGGTTCCTGAGAACAAGAACATCAAAAACACCGATGCCTTGCTCGATATTGTGCGGGGTTTTTCGATCGGTGTCGACGGTGCTCTGGACACGGAGGCCGGAAAATCGGAAGCGCTCTACGATCTGCGTTACAGCAAGGATAACGTGGATGTTTCCATTCGACTGCCCGTGCTGGTGGATTATAAAAACCAGACGATCTATGTGGGACCGTCCCTGCTGCATACCATTCTCGGTATAACTTCACCAAAGGACATGGATGTCAGGGGGAAAATGATCAGGATTCATATCCCCGATCTGCTCAAGGACGGGTCGGAGTTTTCCGGCCGACTCTCCAGGCTCCTCGGCGGGAAACGCTTCACTCCCGAAAACATGAATGCCATGAAGAACGTCTTCAGAAACACGGCTCTCAGGGCGCTGGGCAGGCTTGATGCCGCTCGCTTCAGCGAGCTTCCCCTTACGGAGCGGGACGGGAAGGCGGGAATTGACAGGCGCATCCAGCTCAGGTTGGGGCGCGGGGAGAGCATGGACCTCGTCGTTGATTTGATTGACGAAATTTCCCGGACGCTCCTCCAGGAAGGGGCGATAAACGAAAAAGAGCATGAACTCCTGAAGGCTATCGCCGATCGCCGGAAACTTGAGGAGCTTCTGGGGGATTTTGAGCTGTCCATGATTTCGGATGTGGGTGTGTCATCCTCGGGTTATGTGGCTCAGGTGGTCTGTCGGATCGGCGTCGCCGACAAGGATGGAGAGCTGGGGGTAACGCTTGAAAATATCAGCAACTTCGATGGCTACGGCGCTCCCCGTTTCTCCATCAAACCCGAAGGCGCCAAATTCATCGAGTTCGGGGATCTGATGAACGCCATTAAGTCCATTGGTGATAAGGACAAGCCGGAAGACAAAAAGGAAGACAGGAAACAGGAAATGAAGGAGAACAATAAAGGGCCTTCCCCTTCAGCGCCCCCTTTGGAGGACGCTCCTGCTGAAATTGATGCGGGTTGAGTTGTTTTTATGTTGTACGGCTCTTGCTGCTCGAAAAGGCGATTTCCGTCCCTGATCCGCCATCAGCCCAAGCACACGCTCCAAGGGAGAACCTGTGGCCGCGAATAGTACGGACAATCCGGCAGTTCCTCTTCGACGACTTCTTGGCGTTCGAGTGGGTCTGCTTGTCGCCGCCGCGGTGTTGCTGGCCGGATTGATGGTCTTCGAATTCGGCATGGGCCCCATGGCAACCCAGGTGGCCGAGAGTCAGTTCTCGGCCGCCGGAGCGGAGGTCGTGGCCAGCCTGGACAATGTCTTCCGCCCGACCGAGCGGTTTCTGCTGCTGACTCGCCAATGGGTCGCCGCGGCCCCTCCCGATCTGGAAACTCCCGACGCCTTCAACCGACTGTTCCAGCCGATTCTTGAGGGGGCCCCGGAGGCAACCTCGGCCGTTGCCGGAACCGCCGACGGTGACGGCTGGATGCTTCTGCAGCGACCCGATGGCAGTTGGATGAACCGTCTCACCAGCCTGAAGACCTGGGATAACCGCCATCTTTTCTTCGAACGCAGCGCCGGAGGCAGCGTTAACCGCTACTGGAAGGCGATGGATTACGATCCTCGCCTGCGCGCCTGGTATGTCGGCGCCGTCGGCAACAAAAAATCCGTGTACTGGACGGCGCCCTATATTTTCTTTACTACCCGCGACGTCGGGATCACCGCTTCCGTGTTCGCGCCAACGGAGTCGCGGCCCGGCCTCGTCATCGGTATCGATTTGATGCTGCGGGATCTTTCGGCGACCACGATGGCTGCCCGGGTCGGAAAGCGCGGGCTGGCGCTGGTCATCACGGATGACAGGCGGGCCCTTGCGCTGCCGCCGGCGCCGACGGGAGTTGCCGGCCGGGACTGGCTGGGCAGGATCATGCAGCCGGCCGCCAGTCTTGGAATAGCTCCGCTGTCCGATGCATTGTCGAAGTGGTCGCCTGGTTCGAAGCGCGAAGTCACCGATTTCCGGTCGGGCGGAGCCACCTGGCTGGAGCGGTTTCATCCCTATGGGCTTGGAAACCAGCGATTCTGGGTCGTCATCCTGGCGCCGAAGGCTGATTTTGAGCCCAATCTGCTGCCGATTGCCGGTGTTCTGGCCGGCGGACTTGCGCTCATGCTCCTGGGCGCCGGCATTTTAGCGCGCCGCCTGGCCCGGAACATCGCAACCCCGCTGGAGTCGCTGGCGCTGGCCAGCGAACGGGTCGGGCAACTGGAATTCACGGCCAGGCCCGTCATCCGGTCGCAGGTGGCCGAGCTGAACAGATTGGCGGACGCCCACGAAAACATGCGCCGCCTGTTGCAGGACAACCAGAGCCGGATTGCCGGTCAGCAGGAAGCGCTGCGAAAGCAGGTGGATGCACTGAATGCCGCCGAAGAGGAATTGCGGGAACGGCAGGAGTACACCAAGGTTTTGTTCTCTGATTCCCGCATCCCGCTTGTTGTGCTCGACCGGGAGACATCACGGATTATCGATTGCAATCAGGCGGCGGTGGAGATTTATCGCGCGGGCCACCGGGACGCGGTGGTCGGGCTCTCGGTGGCCGACGTTTCGGCGCCGTACCAGTATGACGGCGCCCCGTCCGGCGAAGCCGCGGCTCTCATGATTCGGCAGGCGCTGCGGAAAGGAAGTGTCGTCTTCGAATGGCGGCACCGTCGTCCGTCCGGTGAAGAATGGGACGCCGAGGTGCACCTCATGACCTTCCGTCATCGCGGAATGGAGTTCCTGCAGTTTAGTTTGCAGGACATCACCGAGCGTAAGCGGGCCGCCGAGGCGCTGGAACAGTTGGCGCTGTATGACCCGCTGACGGGTCTGCCCAATCGTGTCCTGTTCCGCGACCGGCTGGCATTTAGCATAGCCGCGGCCCGGCGCAAAGGGAGTTCGATGGCGGTACTGTATCTCGATCTGGATCGGTTCAAGGAAGTCAACGACACCCAGGGGCATCTGATCGGCGACGAGGTGCTGCGCGAGGTTGCCCATCGTTTTCGCGCCGTGCTCAGGGAGGGCGAAATGCTCGCGCGGCTGGGCGGCGACGAGTTTGCCGTCGTTGCCACGAGCGCCGACCGGCACGCGGCCGCGTTCATCGCGGAGCGTATCGTCGCCAGTCTGGATGCGAATATCACGGTTTCGCAGCATGTGTTTTCGCTCGGAGTCAGCACGGGCATTGCCCTGTTTCCTGACGACGGCGACACGCCTGATATCCTTCTGAGGAAGGCCGATATCGCCATGTATCGGGCAAAGGAATCCGGGCGCGGATTCGAGATTTACGACCCGGACATGAGCAGCGGCATAGCCGAACGCATGGCCATGGCTCAGGATCTGAAGGCAGCCATTGCCGGGACGAAGGGACGTCTCAGCCTCTGTTATCAGCCTCAGCTTGATCTTCACAGCGGAGCCCTGATCGGCGCCGAGGCGCTGCTGCGCTGGCAGCATCCCACTCGCGGTGCCGTCAGTCCGGGCGAATTCATTCCATCGCCGAAGAACGCGGAATGATGGTGATGGTCGGCGACTGGGTGTTGCGGGAAGCGTGCCGGCAGCTCGCCGACTGGAAGGCGCAGGGTCTGATCCTGCCGGGACGGCTGGCCATCAACGTCGCCGCCCAGCAGGTGGGCGATGCGGGCTTTCCGGAACGGGCGCTTCGCTGTATTCAGGGCTTCGGACTGGAAGCGATGCAATTTGACGTAGAAATCACGGAAAGCGGCATGATGCAGAACATGGACCTATCCGTCGAGCTGTTGGGCGAACTGAAGGCGCGTGGTTTCCGGCTTACCGTAGACGATTTCGGGACGGGCTATTCGTCTCTGGCCTACCTGAAGCTCATGCCTTTCGAGAAGTTGAAAATCGATATGTCCTTTGTCAGAGACATGATGCAGAACGTCAACGACCATGCAATCGTCGCCACCATCATCGGCATGGGGCGAACCCTCGGGCTGCGCACCATCGCCGAAGGCGTGGAGACTCAAAGCCAGGCAGAGGCGCTGAGGGCTTTGGGTTGCGAGGAAGGGCAGGGTTATCTGTTCGGCTTCCCCGAACCCGCCGACGCCTTTGCCGCCAGATGGCTGAAACCGGCGCCGGATGCGCGACTGACAGCCTGCTGCCGGAACCTGCCCGCCATTGCCGGCGATCAATAGTTTCGCGGCTCAACTAAATATCAAAATGCCGATCCCACCCCCGAATCCGTGTTTACATAGATGCCGTTTTCAGGTTTACTCCCGCCAGGTTATACCGTTTTCCCTGCACCAGTCACGGGCAATTTTCCTGTACGCTTCATCCTTGAAGCGGTCCCAGTCATTCTCGATGCCGAGTCTGCGGATGGTGTCCTTGAACCGCCGGAACGCCCCTTTTCCGGAGATGGAGCGGAACAGGTCGGCGGCGATTTTGGCTT
>CAZRPI010000056.1:10437-22151 GCA_964601865.1 uncultured Pelobacter sp.
TTTCATTCGGGTGTACAGCCGGAACCTTATTTCGTTACTCGTAATGAGTCCACATACGAACAACCTTAACCGTTCTGATCTCTTCCAGGACTTGATAAACCAATCGGTGTTGAATATTAATCCGTCTGGAATATGCGCCGGACAGATCACCCACAAGTTTCTCGTATGGCGGGGGATTTTTGAAGGGATTTTCTCTGAGGATTTCCAGCAGTCGTTCGGCTTGTGGTTTCAACCCGGATCGCGCGATCTTTTCTGCATCTTTTTGCGCTTGTTTGGTGAAAACAAGGTGCCAATTCACCACGCAAGCTCCTCACTACATTTTGTTACGGGAGTTTTCATACCTTTCAGTATTGAATCCCGCATGCCGGGAATTGATGTCAGATACAAAGTCTCCTGAATAGCGCGCCAATCCTCTTCAGAGATCAAGACTGCCGAGTGCCTTTTGCCAACTATCTGAATCGGTTCATGCGATAACGCGACGTCATCAACAAGGCTGTATAGGGTTTTTCTCGCTTCCGTAGCTGAGAGAATTGTCACTTTACGCGCCTCCATTTCGTACGTAAAATCGTACGCAAAAAGTATTTTAGTGTCAAATCATTTTTTGCTGAATTCGTAGTTCAGCATCAAAACTTTGTATTCGTGATCATTTATAATTCGCAATATCGCAACCGCTATCTGCAGCAACTCCCGCCCTTCCGTCAGAACACTCCATTCTGAGGGGCTAGCTTCCTCATCCCGTCCGTACATTCACTATTACTGAACAGGATAAATCGCTCCCGGCGTTTATTCCCTCCCCAGGCAACGAGGTCCGACGTGCGTTGCAGGTCACGGTAGATGTCCTCACCATCCGGAAACCGAAAACTTGTAAAAATATAGACCTGTTAAGCTTATCAATATCGGGCCGGGAAATGCTCGCTGCTTTTATATGCCTGCCGTCTGATGGTATCATTGACACGGGACGAAAAAACGCTTGACACATTACAGTGACCGGTCTAATCTATTTTTATGAAAAGAATTCACAGTAAAGATACGCTGATCCAGGCCGGATTGGAGCTTGTCCTGCGGCAGGGGTTCAATGCCACCGGTGTCGAGGCGGTTTTGAAGCAGGCGAAGATTCCCAAGGGGTCCTTCTACAACTTCTTTTCCAGCAAGGAGGAGTTCGGCCTGGCGTTGATTGACGCATTCTCTGGCAAAATGGGGGACGTCATCCGGGAGTCTCTGGAGGATGACTCACTGAAGCCCCTTGAGCGCATCCGAAAGAGCTTCGAGCAACTGATCGATATTTTCGAGCAGAACGACTGCAGCGGAGGCTGCCTGATCGGCAATCTGAGCCTGGAAATGGCGGACAGTAATGACACTCTCAGACAACGTCTTGAAAGAGCCCTGCAACGTTGGACGGACTCTCTGGCTGCCGTCATCCTTGAAGCCAAGGAAGACGGGTCGATTCCCGGGAATCTGGACGCGGACATGCTGGCCGAAAACATGATCCTGTCGCTTCAGGGAGCTCTGTTGTGCGCGAAGGTAAAAAAATCCGCCGAACCGCTGAAGAATTTCATTTTTCTGTATTTCGACGTGTTCCTTGCTCAATTGGAACAGAAATGATTTTTTTTGTGCAGTTACACATAGACCGGTCTATTTCATTTGTTTTGGCCGAACGACTTTATTCAGATGCCGCGAAATATTGTCAAGCAATGCGTCTGTCCCTTTGGGACGCCAAAAATCACAAGGAGGAACGGAAATGAGCACATTATTCGAAACGACCCGGATCGGAGGTTTGTCAGTCGGCAACAGGTTCGTGTACTCGGCAACGTGGGACGGTTGCGCGGATGCCAATGGCTGCTGCACCCAAAAGAATATCGACAATCTTGTGGAGCGCGTGCGGGGCGGCGTGGGCCTGATCATCACCGGCATGGCTTACGTGAAACCGGAAGGAAGGGCCGCGCCCGGGCAGTTGGCCGTATGCGCTGATGAACAGGTTGAGGGGCTGGCGAAGCTGGCCGGTTCGATTCGCGATGCTGGGGGCAAGGTTGTCCTGCAGTTGGCCCATGCCGGCTGTTACGCTCCTCCGGCTCTCAACGGACATGAAGCCCTGTGTCCCTCGGCGAATGACTCCGACAGATTCCCGAAATGCCGGGAACTGACCACATCGGAAATCAGCCAGGTAGTCGAAGCGTTCGGCAAGGCCGCGGGGAGGGCAAAGCGGGCCGGTTTCGACGGCGTGCAGCTGCATGCGGCCCATGGGTATCTGCTGAGCCAGTTCCTTTCTCCCTTTTTCAACAGGCGGACGGACAACTATGGCGGAAGTATCGAAAATCGTACCCGAATCATTGTGGAGACGCTTCTGGCAATCAGGAACGAGGTCGGCGATGATTTTCCCGTTCTGGTGAAGATCAACTCCGAGGATTTTGTCGATGGTGGGCTGAGCATGGATGAAATGATCGAGGTCTGCGCGATGCTGGAACGGGCAGGTCTCGATGCGGTGGAAATCAGCGGCGGCACCCTGTATGCCTCGGGAGCCTACTCCAGCTGCAGGGTCGGTACTCCGAAGACGCGGGAGCAGGAGGTCTATTACCGCGAAGCGGCGCGGCGATTTAAAGAGAGCATAAAGGTTCCCCTGCTGCTGGTGGGGGGCATACGCTCTCCCGAAGTGGCGGAAGAACTGGTTGCCGGCAGTCTGGTCGATCACATTTCCCTCTGCCGCCCGCTGATCCGTGAACCGGGACTGATCAACCGCTGGAGGTCCGGCGACAGGAATCCAGCAACCTGCAAATACTGCAACGGCTGTTTTGGGCCCGGACTGAAGGGTGAGGGCGTCAGATGCGTCATGGAAACCAAATGACAGACGAAACAGATTGCCGGCAGGTGTGAAGCATTCAGACAACATCTCACAATTCATGCTGTAAAAGGGGAGAATCATGAAAGAACGTATCCGTGACTATGTTCTCGGTCTGGGGGTTGAAGACGCTGGATTTGCGGCGGTAAGCGACTACCAAAGCCCGAACTCGCCTCCGATCGAAGCTCTGTTTCCCGGCGTACAATCGATGATCGTGATGGCCTTCAAAGAACTGTCGGCCTGTGAAAGTCCGAGTCCTCAACTGGCCATGAGCGCGAGGCTCGATCTCATGGAGTACTCACGCTCGGCAAATTACCGGGTGGGACGCTTCATCGAACGGGAATTCAACTCACCGGTCATGACGGTTCCCATATCCTATCCGATGGATTTCAGCAGCAGGGAAAAAACCGGCACGGGAGAGGTTTCGCTACGCCACGCCGCCGTCGCGGCAGGACTGGGGGTCTTTGGCCGCCATAACCTGGTGGTTCATCCCCGTTTTGGAACCCGCGTCATTTTCACCGCGATCCTCACGAAACTCCCGCTGGCCTCTGATCCACGCGTTGAAAAAAGTCCCTGTACCGACTGCGGGATCTGTGTCAGGGCGTGTCCGGGAGGCGCGCTGGATGAACCGGGCCGGACCGATATGATGAAGTGCCTCATGAACAGCCAGCCCTATGGCCTTAGAGCCAACATCAGGTTCTGGATGCGCTTCGGCCAGGCATCACCCGATGAGCGGAAAGCCATGTTGCAGAGCCCCGAATACATGAGCATCTACCAGGCAGGCTTTATCGGTTTCCAGTATGTCTGTTTCCGTTGCTACAGCCAGTGCCCGGTTTGCGTAACACCGTCAGCCGGGGCTTGATTACGGGAGAGTTATACCTGGGGCTGCTGGTTCTGCTAGCAGAGCCCCGTTTCCATGAGGAAGTGGGGCTATTTTCTGGGTTAATCGCTTTCCGGCGGAATGACCTTGCTCCTCGCCTGCCGCGTCACAGGTTCCCATGATCCGGTGTGTGTCCTATCCACTTGATCTGGAACGCATTTTCCCGAAAGCTGTTGACACAGCCCTCTGCATTTTCTATGGTTAGACCGCTTATTCTCAGGGCGGGGTGCAATTCCCCACCGGCGGTATCCCGGATTTTCCCGGGGAGCCCGCGAGCGCCCCTTCGGTTACGAGGGGGGTCAGCAGATCTGGTGAGAGGCCAGAGCCGACGGTAACAGTCCGGATGGAAGAGGATACGGCAGTCCCTTGACCCGCCTCGGTCTTTCCTTGTGCGAGGCTGCCCGGCCATGCGCCGGCAGCTGCCCGTTCCGTAGCCCTGATTCTGGTAAGCCACCATATCCCAGGAGGTAGCACCATGAATCAGAAGTATTCACCATTTTCACAGTCAGAGACCCCGATGGAGCGTGTGGAGCGAGCGCTTGACGCCCTGCGCCATGGGCGGGGGGTGCTGGTCACTGATGACGCACAGCGCGAAAACGAGGGTGATCTCATCTTCGCCGCCCAGTTCCTGACCAGGGAACAGGTCGCCATGCTGATCCGCGAATGCAGCGGCATCATCTGCCTCTGTCTGACCGATGAGGCCGTGCGGCGTCTGGAACTCCCCATGATGGTCAGGGAGAACAGCAGCCGCTACCAGACCGCCTTCACCGTATCCATCGAGGCTGCGGAAGGGGTGACCACCGGCGTGTCCGCAACTGACCGCCTGACCACCATCAAGGCCGCAATCGCCGAGGACGCTACGCCGGATAGTCTCAGCCGGCCGGGCCATGTGTTCCCGCTGCGGGCACGGCCCGGGGGCGTGCTGGAACGGAGGGGACATACCGAGGCGACGGTTGATCTGATGCGCCTGGCGGGGCTGAAACCGTGCGGAGTGCTGTGCGAGCTGACCAACCCGGACGGCAGCATGGCAAGACTTCCCGAAATCCGACGTTTCTCGGAACTGCACGGATATCCCCTGGTCACAGTTGAGGATGTGGTAACCTGTCGCAACCTCCTGGAGCAGACGTCGACGGAAAGAGCGGCAGCCTGACCGCTCAATGCCATTATCGGCCATATGGAGGAAACTGATATGCGGACAGCTGAGTTTGGAGTTGCAACGCAGAAGAGGGCGCAGTTCGTCGATATTACGGCGCGGGTTGCGGAGCTGGCAGTGAAAGAGGGGTGGCGCAGCGGCGTCATGACGGTATTCTGCCCCCACACCACCGCCGGAATCACCATTAACGAGAACGCCGATCCGGACGTAACCCGTGACATGGAGTGGTTCACCAGCCGGCTCGTGCCGCGGAACGCCGAATTCCGGCATGGTGAGGGAAATTCGGACGCCCACATCAAGGCCAGTTTTTTCGGCTCGTCGGTACAGGTGATCGTGCGGGAGGGAAGGCTCTGGCTGGGAACCTGGCAGGCGATCTACTTCTGCGAATTCGACGGCCCCAGGCAGCGCAGGGTTTACCTTGCCTTCAGCGGGGATTGACGACACACAGACAGGATTTCTCGGTTTGACGTTGAAAACCGCACCCGATGGGTGCGGTTTTTGCGCGTAAATGTCAATATGCTAAGTCGTCTCTGCCCCCGAGAATCACCCCAGTGGAAACCGGGCAAATGAAGGGTGCAGTCAATTGAATCAACCGCATTTGCAGTGCATCAAATGCGTTGGTCAGACGACCTGTCTGTGGCCAATCATGTGTCTCTGGCCCGAAGGTGACGCGGATTGTACGTGAGGATGGTTCCGCCTCCGTGAGGCGGATTTATGTCCGCCAGATTTGTGAGAGGAACTTTCTCCTGGGGTCGAACAGGTCCCGGGACTGATCCTCCTGGCCCGGGGCTTTTGAGGCTGGCGGGCAAATTCCTGGTCCTTGAGCGGGCTCGGCGTGTTGTAGTCAAACCCTTCCACCGTTCGTCGCTCCAGTTTTGTCCCCAGCCTTTTCTCGATCGTGCGCACAATAACGCCGTCCTCCGCAGTCACCATGGTGAAGGCGTCACCGCTTCTTGCCGCACGACCGGTGCGGCCAATCCGGTGAATGTAGGCTTCCGGGGTGTCGGGAATATCGTAATTGATCACATGGGATACCTGCGATACATCGATTCCACGGGCAGCGATATCTGTAGCCACGAGGATCTGGAACGTGCCGTCCCGGAAACCGTTCAGAGCTTCCCGTCGCCGGTTCTGTGAAAGATTGCCCTGGAGTGAAGCGGCCCGATGCCCAGCCTTTTCGAGTTGTTCTCCAAGGCGCCTGGCTCGATGCTTGGTCCGGGTGAAGACCAGCACCGACCCCGTGTCGGTGTGGTGAAGGAGCTCCAGCAGTAATGGCGTCTTGAGATGTTGCCCCACAGGATAGATGGCATGGGTAACGGTCACCGGAGGCGCCGTATTGCCGACCTGGATCATGACCGGGTCTTTGAGTATCTCCCCGGCAAGCCCCCGGATTCCCTCGGGCATGGTGGCTGAAAAGAGAAGAGTCTGCCGCAGTCGTGGGAGCTTCGCAAGAATCTTCCGGATATCGGGAAGAAATCCCATGTCAAACATCTGATCGGCTTCGTCAAGCACCAGGACCTCCAGGTGCGAAAGATCAACGGTCCCCTGATTGATATGGTCCAGCAGGCGGCCGGGACAGGCGACCACTATTTCAACGCCCTGTTTCAGCTTTTCGATCTGGGGATTGACGCTGACACCTCCGTAGACCGTGATGCTTCGGAGGCGAGTCTGTTTCCCGAGATCCGTGACCGCGTCATTGATCTGTTCCGCCAGTTCGCGTGTGGGAGCGAGGATCAGGGCGCGAACTGCTCTGCTCCTGCCCTGTTCCAGCCGATGGAGGATAGGCAGTGTGAAGGCAGCGGTTTTGCCGGTTCCGGTCTGGGCCAGACCCATGACATCCCGCCCTGCCATGACCGGAGGTATCGCCTGGTCCTGAATCGGTGTAGGATTGACGTATCCGGCAGAGATCACCCCGTCGGTAACGCGGGGGTGGAGATTGAACTTTTTGAAACTCATGAAATTTCCTTCTTTCTGGTGCTGTTGACGAAAAAAAACTGCATCATCGGATGGTTCCTTATGGCGATGATTAGCTGCGGGGCGGTTAACGTGAAGTACCCCGCCAGGGGTAACGGAGGACCCGATAAAACCCGCAATATCGAGTGTTGATGGATTATATGTGGTCAATCAGTCTCTTTCCGGTCTTCTCCGGCGCAGGAGCTTCCGTCGTCGGCGTTCCGCCTCCAGGCTCTTACGTTTTTTTCTGACCGACGGTTTCTCGTAGGTAGTGCGCCGTTTAAGCTCCCGCATGAGCCCTTCACGCTGCACCTTCCGCTTGAGCTCGCGCAGTGCTCGATCAATATCGTTGTTGTGAACAATAACTTCCATTCCATTTCTCCTTCGCATGTACGAAAAAGCCCCCGTAACTCTCAAAGTTTCGGGGGCTTCAACTTTAACAATTGATTCACGGTAGCACACATTTTTCGTGATGTATGCAACTAATTGGTTATTCTTTACCAATCTTGCTTTATTCGCTTGCTATCGCCATCCATACCTGATACGGTTCCAACAATGTAATTTGTCGCAAAATAACAATGAAGTTGGAGAAAGAACGATTAAATGGCAAACGGTACGGTAAAATGGTTCAATGACAGCAAGGGTTTTGGTTTTCTTGAGCAGGAGAGTGGCGCAGATGTGTTCTGTCACTTCTCTGCAATTGCTGGCGACGGCTTCAAATCTCTTGCTGAAGGAGATAAGGTTACGTTCGATGTCGTAAAGGGACCGAAAGGGTTGCAGGCTGCCAACGTAAGACGAGTATAAACGGCAACTGAACACCAGAACCAGTAACCCCGGAACCATTCCGGGGTTTTTTTTTACCATGCAAGGAGTCGCGGATGGCAAAACCAAACTATTCATTCGAAAAGCGCAAAAAGGAACTTGACCGTAAACGGAAGAAGGAAGAAAAGCAACAGCGTAAACAGGAAAAAGCTCCTGGCAACGAAACCGGCCAGGATGACATCACGCCGTCTGATGAATAGAAGATAACAGGGAAAGAGTTGTGGAGGGCAGGAGTTGCTCTGCAATCGGTTCTGACCCAGGCGCGTCCCCTCCTTACAAAAGGAGGGGTGGTTGGTTTTTTCCGTTCTTCTCTATCAGGAGAGGAAGGGGATTGTAGGCAGTAGGTAATCACCTGGTCCACAAGCAATCGTTTTTATTTTCCCCGCAATACCCCCTGCGTAAAACAGTTCCCGGGTGTCCCCGATTTCCCTGCTGCCGAAAAAACAGGCAAGACGGCAACAATTGATATTGAATCAATTTCATAAAGCCCGTATCATCCACCCACGTTAAATCGACATCGGATTCCGGGAGGTGTGAGATGGGTGAATATCTGGATTGCCGTAACTTTCCCTGTTCCTCGGCGGAAGAGGAGGCACAGCTTGCCGAACGGCTGGAGTCGGTCATCGCCAACGACCTGAAAGGCAATGTCCTCGCCATGCTGGGAAGTTTCCAGCGCGTTCTCTCCGACAACCGCCAGCGCGACCTGTGGGACGGGATCTTCGAAAAGTTCAAGATCCTGTTCATGTGCGGCCGGAACGCCGTTCTCGACGGTCCCATGATCGGGGTGTCCCTTGCCATTCGCGACAGCGACTATTTCCGGGACACGGCCAGGATGTTCGGCAGGGATCGTTCCGCCATTGCCGCCGTGGAATGGATGGCCACCTGCTGGAACGCGACCTTTGCCAATACCGGCATCTGGATGGGAAAGACCTTTGAGCCGGTGGCGCGCGAGACGGCCGAGACTGCTTGTGACGGCGATCCGCTGACCATGGCGGCCTTTTCTCCCGACACAACCAGAATCGGGCGCAACTTCTTCCGTGACCCCCCTGACCCCAACCCCCTGCAGAACCTGGGCATACCGGTCCTGACCGACGTCTGGAAGCTCAAATCCCGGCCCAAAGATGTTTCCGCCGCCGGTTTCCGCGGTTTGCTCCTGGCCGACAACCTGAAAAAAGAGAGGAACATCCACGTATTCCATGACCGGCGGTATTTTCCTCTCGCAACCGGGCATTTCCGTGGTTCCGGAAATGAACGGCAAGCAGGTGTACCAGCTGAACTACCGCTGGCCGGCGCTCGAACCGGCATATCCCATGACCCGCCTGGTGGATGAACTGGTCCAGATCGCGGACGGGGTATACCTGGGGCAGCTGGTCATGGCCACAGGGCATTACAGCCTGGGGGCGTTCCGGCTCCAGGTCCCCGGCCTGGACCGGGATCGGTGGGAACTGGGGGAACCGTACCGGCCGTCAGCGGCGGACGTCGATTACGGATACCAGAACAACGGCTTTTTCCTGATGATCGCCACGGCCTTTGCTGCCAGGGCGTATGCGGACGAGGCTTTCCCCCACCTGCGCCCCCGTCCGGGCGAGATCGGCTATCTGGAACTTGGTTATGACCGTAGCGCTGACGTGCGTTCTTTGCCCGGAATCACAGCACCGCCGACAGGTAGCGGCGAGTTCGCCGGTGTTGATGACTGGGTTTCCGGCTGGCGCAACAATAAGGCCATCAGCAGAAAGTTCACCACGTTCTGCCTGGAGCCGTCACCGAAGGGAGACGACGGGGACGTGCGCGAACTGCTGCAGGAGGGGGAATCGATCCTCCAGATGCTCCAGCGCATTCAGAAGGAGATCTCGGAGCAGAGCGCCCTGGACGACCATCTGCGCCATTTTGAAAAGCTGAACCGGCTGTTCCGGAGCGGTGTTGCCCCCCGGGTTGTTGACGGGGTGTTCCAGGGGGGCGGGAAGGGGTTCAACACCAGTTTCGACGCTCCGGAAAAGCCCTTCTGGTATGGCAGGGAAGAACCGTGCAGCGGCTTCGACTACTATCACGGCGCGACCCTGAATCTGCATCTGGGCTTTGGTGACACGCTGCGTCAGGGGCTGGAACAATACCGGGACGCAGGCAGCATCTTTCCCGGCGCTCTGGCATGCCTGCTCCAGAGCGATCAGCGGGGGCCGAACGTGCTGGATGCGGTCTGGGCCGCCATCGGCAGGTTCATCTTTCCCTGGGCGGGGAAATCGTTCGAGCGCATCAGCGGCCGCAAGCTGAGCATGCTCCTGGACGAGAGCGCCGACCTGGCCGAACGCTATCCGGAGCGTGTCGCGGAACTGCGGAACCATCCCGCGAGCTGGCCGCACTATGACCTAGTGAAGAAAAACCGGGACGGCTACTGGCAGGAGAAGGGGGTCTACGCCCCGCATCTGGAGAGCGGTCCGTGGGACGGCGGCATGTCCGATGCCGACCGGGACTTCTGGGAACGGGAGGCGAGGGAGCACTGGGTCTTCGGCAACAACATCCAGGACAGCCGCATCCTGGCCATGGATGACATGATGCGGACGCTGGACATGAATTACCGCCCGCCAATCCCCTCCATCCAGGCGCTGGCGGATTCCGGCCCTTCGCCGTTCGTCAGACAGGGCTACATCTTCCTCGGTGTTTCCGGCCGGGAGTCCATCCTCCCCATGAACAGCGGGGAAGGCGGCAAGAAGCGCGTCTTCCAGTTCCACTACCGCTACCCCATGATCGGCGGACCGGCGCCCATCGGCACCTGCCTGGACGAACTGGTGGAGATCGCCGAGGGGCTCTTCCTGGGACAGCTCATTTACTCCACCGTTCCGCTGCAGCCGTTCCACACCTCCGTGGACCCGGAGGAATACAGGTATCAGCTGTTCGGCTATTTCCTGCTGCTCGACAACACCTGGGAGCGGCATCGTCGGGCAATCGGTTTCGATCTGAACACCCCGTGATCGAAGAATAGTTTTTGCCGGGTATCCACCGATTCAGAATGGAATCGGGACGACACTCAATATCAGGTTTTACGGGAGGTGCGCATGTTCGGTTCTCCGGTTATTGAAGTGGCAATCGGCCTGGTGCTCGTCTATCTGCTGCTGAGTCTGGTCTGTTCCGCGCTCCAGGAGTCGCTGGAGGCCTGGACCAAGATCAGGGCATCCCACCTCGAACGGGGGCTGCGGGAACTGCTGCGGGACGGCGACGGCACGCGGCTGCTCCGGGATCTGTACGCCCATCCCATGATCTATGGCCTGTTCCGCGGTGACTACGATCCGGCCAGGGTGCGGAGCGGATTCACCACCACCTTGCCTACCTATATTCCTGCCGCGAACTTCTCCGTTGCGCTCATGGATACCCTGGTCCGCGGTTCGATGCGCAGCGAACAGGGAAAGAGGGGCGATTTTCCAACGGAAGAGATCACTTTCGAGAGCTTGCGTAAGGCGGTTGTCGACAGCACTTCGCTGGAACCGTCCGTCAGGCGGGTGTTGCTCCTGACCCTCGATTCCTCGAAAGGCGATCTGGCCAATGCGCAAGCCCGGATTGAACTCTGGTTCAACAGCGGCATGGAGCGGGTTTCCGGCTGGTACAAACGGCGGATGCACGCGGTTCTACTCGGACTGGGATTTGTTGTCGCGGTTCTGCTCAATGTCGATTCGCTGAAGCTCGCCAGTGACCTCTACCACAACGATCTGCTGCGTTCCGCCGCCGTTGCCCAGGCCGGATCCGTCATCAAAAGCGGTTCGATGCCCCAGACAAGCGTGGAAAACGGTCTGGCGCTGGTGGATAGTCTCCGGTTCCCCATCGGCTGGGCCGACGACACCGTACCCTGGTATGTTGAGCTGGCAAGAAACGCTCCGGAGGGCCTTGCCGGATGGCTCCTCACGGCATTTGCCATCTCATTCGGCGCTCCCTTCTGGTTCGATATCCTGAACAGGCTCATGGTGATCCGGTCAACGGTGAAGCCGCGGAGCGAGAAAGCCGCAAGTGATTCAAAAGGCGGCTAGTCATGTCGGTAACCAGGACCGGGAATACGCGGCTATTGTCTAAAGTTATATAAAAAGAGA
>CAZRPI010000057.1:0-21544 GCA_964601865.1 uncultured Pelobacter sp.
ACAAACTTTTTCCGCTCTCAAAAAACATGCAAAGACCTAACCGGAAGATGTTGGGTCGGGGGGGATTTACAACGCAGAAATCAAAATCAAATCCCCCTGAATCCCCCTTTTTCAAAGGGTGACATGTGATCGCCCTTAGTCCGGCGTCTTGTTATGGGCCTCAAATGGAAAAATCGGATGCCGGTCTTCGGCAATTTTGTCCTGCAGTTTCATGATGGCGTCCAGCACCATCTCCGGTCGGGGCGGGCAGCCGGGTATGTAGATGTCCACCGGGATGATGCGATCAATACCCTGGACAGCGGCATAATTGCGGTAAAAACCGCCGCTGGTGGCACAGACGCCGAAGGCCATGACCCATTTGGGCTCGCACATCTGATCATAGACCCGTTTCAGCACCGGGGCTTCTTTATGTGACACGGTGCCGACCACCATGAGCAGGTCGGACTGCCGGGGCGAGAAGCGCGGCAATGCCGCGCCGAAACGGTCGGTATCGTACAGGGTGGAACTGACGGCCATGAACTCCATGCCGCAGCAGGCCGTGACGAACGGATAGGGGAACAGGCTGAATTTACGGACCCAGCCGATCAGCTCGTCCTTGCGGGTGGTGAGAAAATCCATCATCGCCATTCCAGACCGCCCTCTCTCCAGATATAGATGAACGCCAGGGCCAGTACGGCCATGAAAAACAGGAATGAGCCGAAGGAAAGCGCGGCCGTGTCACGGTTGCCGGCCGATGCCGCCCAGATGAAGAGCAGAACCGTTTCCAGATCGAAAATGAGAAAGAAGATGGCGACCGGATAGTACTTGATGGACAGGGGACGGACATTGCGCCGCTGCAGCGGCTCCGAACCGCATTCGAATGGCGTAAGCTTGGTTTTAGTGGCCACCGTTCTTGGCCCGAGCAGCGCATTCATCACAAAAACAGCGGCCACGAAACCGAGTGAAGCCATAATGAAGATAAAAAAGATAAAATAAGGGTTCATAGCGTTACCATGGTTTCACCATCCCACCGAGATGACCAGCCCCGGCTGATGGAATAAGCATCTATGGTATTACAGTAGCAGGGAACGGTCCCGCGGGTGACGCCCTCAAAAGACACGAATGCGACACGCAACCCGCTACATTATGAGAGGAGTAAATTCACATAATCGCATGGACAAGTCAAGAGAAGCGTTGGGATTTTTCAGTCCCTGACAGCTGCAAGCACAAAACGAGAAAGGGGCTGAGAATATCAGCCCCTTTCCGGTTGCTCAACAGCACTGTTATTGTTCACATCATCACTTTATCCATTTATGTTGGTGGATTGATTATTCTTCATCATCAGATCCTCGGTTTTTGCCACCATTTCGGGCGGGATCTGATAGATGACATTATTTTGGCTATCCAGAAACTGGACGCGTTTCTTGCCGTGAGAATTGTATACTTCCGTGATGTGGCTCATAAAACGAGCCGGTTTGTCACCGCCATCAACATTCGCGCTTATTGTCTTTTGCGCTGAGGAAGAAAGCGCACCGTCAACATTCGTACTGGAGTGTCCGTACTCCGTTGTCCGGGATAATGTCTGTCCGTTTGTCTGTACTCCGCCCTTTCCCTGTTGATCCTGCAATACAGGGGAACTCACCGACGATGATGAAAATGTCGCCACATTCCGGGATATGGAGTTTACAAGCATAGTATCACTCCGCGAATCGAATATTAATTCAAATCAGAAAAGCCAACGCAAATCAGAAAGCCTTCAGCGCCTTTTCATAAGGGTTCCCGGAACCCTTATCCCTGGTTTCAAGCGAGTTGGAGTCTCCCTCCCCCGCAAGCTTCTGTAACGCCTGCTGGGAGATGGTAACCGTGTCGGTCTTCAGGGTTTGAACGGACTTCTGGGCATTCTGGCCCACCAGGGGATTTGAAAGACTCTCGTCAGTTTTGACCTTTGGATTGACATACGCAGGATTGGCAGCCACGCTGTTTGGTGAAATCTGTTGAATCGACATGGTACATACCTCCAAACGAAGTATATCCTGAATTTCATCCTTGACCGCTATTGCAGCTAAACAATACTTATGAGTAACATATCATACTTGACATTGACATCAAAACTTTTTCTGTTATGCCCATGGAAAACATGCCGATCCGGGGGTAATACATTATTCCGTGCTGCCGGGAGTGACTACGGATTTTTCCGGCACAATCTTCACGAAACGGCTGCGGCACCCGGCTATGACCCCGGACAGCCAGTCGGCCTCCTCTTCCTGGTGTGAGTGGAGAAGCTCCCAATGGTATTTCCAGAGCAGCGCCTCAAGCCGGGAGACATCTTCCTCTTCCAGATCGCGTATCTCCACCCCGGCTCCGGTAGCCAGCCGGCGACGAAGCGCCGCCCGATCCATTCCCATCCCCTCGTCCAGATGACAGTACAGGGCGCCGCCGGTCATGCCGGAGCAGAGCCAGGGGCCGGGATCGCCAAGCACCACCACCCGGCCCGCGGTCATGTATTCGCAGGCGAATCCCTTCAGGTTGGCCCTGCCAGCCAGGTTGCCCAGGGAATCGTCAATCGGCGAGGTGATGCGTCCCCCCAGCACTACGTCGGCCCCGGAGAGGCGGATACAGGCCCGGCTGTCGGCGTCTCCCTGAATGATGAAGGTTCCCCCCTGGGCGCCGTAGGCCAGCCCCTTTCCGACCGAACCTCCGACCCTGACCCCGTTGCGGTTTTCACCCTTGAGAATGACGATCCGGCCGCCGGCGGTCGATTTGCCGACGCCATCCTGGGCTCCCCCCTCCACATGGAGTGAAATACGGGGTATGGTGAAGGCGCCCAGGCCGTTGCCCGGGATTGAATCGCGATGAAAGAAGAGCTGTGCCTCACAGGAAGCGGAAAGGCGCCCCTCCTGCCGACCACGCACCATTGCGCCGGCCAGGTGGGTGCCGATGGCCCGGTCCGAACTGGTGGCATTGTCGTCATCGTAGCGTACCAGCTCTTCACCGGAAGCAAAGGCATCGGACACCAGACCGGAAATCAGCGAAGTCAAGTAGTTGAGCGGCTTGCGGATGATGCGCGCCTCCCGTTCCGACCGCAATACCGTCCCAACCGGAACAGGCGTCAGAAGGCCGGTCAGGTCGAGCCGCTCCAGACCGCGGCTCTGCACCAACAGGTCGGCCCGTCCTACCAGGTCCTGGGTGCGACCGAAGCCGAGTCTGGCCGTCAGAATCCTGATCTCACGCGCCATTCCCCGGAAGAAGGTGGTCTCGTAGATGACCCCGTTTTCATAAACCCTCGGTACGAACCGTTTGAGGCCCTGCTTCTGCGCCTCCTCCGGGGTTTCAATCTGGGTCGCTATGCCGACGTGGCAGGTACCCAGATGGCAGCCGCGGCAGGTGGTGCAGCCGATGACAACCATGACCATGGTGCCGAAGCCGACCCGATTGGCACCGAGAAGCATCAACTTGATTACGTCCCGACCGGTACGGGCGCCGCCGTCGGCCCAGATTTCGACCTTCTCGCGCATTCCGGCCATCACCAGGGCGCGATGCGCCTCACGCACGCCGATCTCCGCAGGCAGACCGACGAACTTGATGGCGTGCTTCCGGGCCGCGCCGGTGCCGCCATCGTAACCGCTGATACTGATGATATCGGCCCCGGCCTTGGCGATTCCAAGAGCAATGGTGGCTATTCCCGCCACGGCAGGAACCTTTACCGAAATGCGCGCCACCGGATTGGCGGTGCGCAGCTCCTCGATGATCTGGGCCAGGTCCTCGATGGAATAGATGTCATGATTATTGGAGGGAGAAATAAGCGTCACTCCCGGTGTGGCGTGCCGCGCCTCGGCTATTTTGGAAGTTACCTTGAACCCGGGCAGATGCCCCCCCTCCCCCGGCTTGGCCCCCTGCCCCACCTTGATCTCCAGAAATTCCGCCGAGTTCAGGTAGGCCATGGTGACCCCGAAACGGCCGGAGGCGATCTGCTGACCGCGGTTCTCGCGGTATTTGCCCAGCATGTCCGCGATCTCGCCACCCTCGCCGTTCATGCAGACGATGTTGAGACGCCGGGCCGCCTCGGCGTAGATCCGGAAGGGGGTCTCTCCCTGGGAACCGAAACTCATGGCGGAAAACAGGATCGGCAGATCGTGCTTGCCGATCCTGGTGTCCACCTCCTCCGGATCGACGGACAGTTCCCCGGGATAACGCAGGTCCACCAGATGGCGTATGGAAGTGGGATGTTCCTCCTCCAGTTGCCGGATCAGGCGCGACAGATCGGCGTAGTTTTCCTCCATCCTGGCCACCTGACCAACCATTTTCCAGATGCGGGGGTAGAGCCTGAACTGCACGGGTACTCCCTGTTTGGCCCTGCTCCGGGCAACGGCGGTACGCTCACGATTGTCCGCTTCAAGCTTTTCCAGGCTCAGCCCGGCCCTGTCGGAACCGCAAAAATCAGGGGTTTCAAAGTATCCGGACAGACGGCTGCCCAGGCCGATGGAGGCGAAGTATTTGCCGTAGCCTCCGATCTCGTGGGTTCCCATGGTGGAGATCACCTTCTCCATCCCTTTGGCCAGCACGTCAAACAGATTCGCCACGCCATTGTCGTGCTCAGCGGCCAGTTCCCACATGAGGTAGGGGCAGAGGGCGTCGGCGCCCATGCCCCGGCAGAAGATCAGGTCGTGCAGATTGCGCAGGGCTCCGGAACGGACAACGATCGAAACCTCCCGCCGCAGGTTCCTGCCGCCGGAGCTGACGGTCTCCTTGAGCGCCTTGTGCAGCACCGCCACAATCAGGAAAGGATCCAGGAACCCCTGCCGTCTCCCGAAGACCATGGCGTCATCCAGAAGCAATATCCAGACGCCGCGCCGCGCCGCGCCGACCGCCTCGCGGGTCAGGCGATCCAGCGCGGCCGGCAGCGATTCATCCCCGCGCATGGCGCAGGAGAGAATCCGGCTGCGCCCCCTCCCGGCCCATTCCAGCAGAGCCTGCAAGCTGGTTGTCCCGAACCGGCGGGCAATCGAGTAATCGGCGCATGCGTCGGTACGCCCCCCGCCCAGAAGCAGCGGTATTTCCAGCTCCACGGCGCCACGGGGAAGCACACCGGGAAAGGGGCGGGGACCGATGTAGACCCGGGTGGAAAAGTGTTCCGACTCCCGTTCACGGTCGATGGCAGGATTGGTCACCACAGCCACCTGTTCCTTGAAGTAATCCGAGAGATTCTGACGGGAGTTGGAAATGGCCGCCAGGGGCCCGTCATAACCCAGTGAAGCGATGGGATCGCTGCCACTTCGGGCCATTTCAGCCAGGTTGCGGACGTCGCTGGCTTTCCAGGCCAGGGCCGACAACAGGCTGTCGCGCAGCAGCCCCAGGCTCCTGCCCCAGGCGGGCTGGACGCCGTGAACCTCACCAATCTGGGCGGCGCCGCGCAGGGAACGGGTGTGCGGCTCCAGCCTGACGCGGCTCCGGAAACCGTTGAGCACCTCCAGGCGCAGTTCGTGGTGCCACAGCATCAGTGGCGGCCGGCAGTGCCGGAGCCTGACCCCCATCTTCTCACCCGGCGCCAGCGGCCTGGGATCGACCAGCAGTTCTTCGTGGGGAACAACCCCCAGTTCCGATGAGGCGAACAGTTCCCGGTCCGTCTCGCCCACCCATAGAGGACGCAAACCCATGGCGTCCACGCTGAAGACGCATTGATCTCCATGCCGGGCGATGATGGCCGCCGGCCCCTGGGCGGAGGCGGTCAGGAAACGCCGGAACCAGGTGTACATCGCACGCTGTTCGCTATCCATGCGGTCCATGATGCTGAACACCGGCGGGAAGACCATTTCCATGGCTTCGAACAGGGTCAGGCCATAACGGCAGATCAGCCCCTCCAGGGTGCGGTTCAGGTCCTGGGAGTCGCTGCCCTCCCTGGCCAGGGTGATTCCCAGCATGCGCGCCTCTTCCCGCAGCCGGGCAATGGTGTTGATCTCGCCGTTGTGCCCCAGCAGGGAGAAGGGCTGCGCCCGCAGCACCGTCGGCAGGGTATTGGTGGAATACCGACTGTGGCCGACGGTCACGCAGGAGACGAAATCGCGCCGCTTCAGTTCTGGATAGTACCGCGTCAGGATTTCCGGCGCTCCATGCACCTTGTACACCGCCACATCCCTGGACAGGGAAGCCACCTGAACCGGAAACTCTTCTTCCAGCGCCAGTTGCAGGTTATAGAGACGGCAGTCCGTATCCTTCATCAGCGGGTCGTACAGCGCCAGCTGCCACAGCAGCGGCTCACCCTCCCTGGCCCGTCCGGACAGCACCTCGCTGCGTACCGCGGCGGGACGTTCCACCAGGAGTTCCAGGCCGGAGCTGCCGATGCGTTTCAGGATCTCCTGCTGCAGATTCGGATATTGGGCAAGATCGTTGCGGTCGAGCAGCAGATGGCCGACCGCAAAGCCGGGCGACTCGGACAGCTCCGGGCTGTGTCCGGCGCCTGCGAGGATCTCGGCCCAGATCAGGCGGGGAATATCACTCATGATGCCGCAGCCGTCCCCCTCGCCGTTGATTTCCCCGGCGCGGTGTCCCATGCTGATCAGCGCCTGTACGGTGCGCTGGAGATTGCCGTGGGAAGGGAGCCCGCTTTTGCTGATAAAGCAGATGATCGCGCAGGCGTCGCGCTCCGCTGGCAAGAGACCGGACTGGTCCGTAGCGTTTCTATTCATACCACCTCCCGGATGAATGTCAGTCATTGAACAGTATAACCCCGAAGCCGCAAATTTCACGGAACTCCGTTGCACGGAGCGGCAACAGCGCCATGGAGGCGACCTATGGCCTGAAATTCCAGATCGAAGGGAATGGCGAGGCTGACGGGACCGGACGGGGCAGACGGCGGGTCACTCCTTGTCACCGCCGTCCAGCGCATCCCTCAGTGTTTCGGCAAGCTCGCTCGGGGTCAGCGGTTTCATGAGAAGGCGTTCCCCCCGCTCCAGCAGATTCCGTCCATACACGAGGTCATAGGGATAGCCGCTGGAAAACACGATCCTGACCCCTTCCCTGATGTTTCTGATCTCCCGAGCCGCATCCCGGCCATTTACCAACGGCAGGACAACATCCATCAGCACCAGCCCCACTTCGTGCCTGTACCGACGGAACAGGTCGATCGCCTCCCGCCCGTCCCGGGCAAGCAACACCCCATAACCCAGTTCCGTCAGAAACAGCTCCAGATACTTCCTGACGGACTCTTCGTCATCCACCACCAGAATGGTTTCGCTTCCGCGCGGTATCCGTCTCTGGCCTGAGGTTGTGTCGCGGGCCGACCATCCGCCCTCCATGAGCGGCAGGTAGATTCTGAAGGTGGCGCCCTGTCCCTGCTCGCTGTAGACGGTGATGTACCCCCTGTGCTGCTTGACGATTCCGTAGATGATCGAGAGCCCCAGGCCGGTTCCCCGGGTACTGTCCTTGGTGGTGTAGAACGGCTCGAATATCCGCTGCCGGGTGGCCTCATCCATCCCGACGCCGGAATCGGCGGCCGTTATGACCACATAGCGCCCCGGCGCACCGAAGCCGTGAAATTTCAGAAACGACTCGTCAATATCGATCAGGTCGGCGCCGATGGAGAATATCCCGCCGTTGGGCATGGCATCCCGCGCATTCGCGGCCAGATTCATGAGCAGCTGTTCAATGTGACCATGATCGGCCAGGATCGCATAACGATCATCCGTCAGGGAGAGTTTCAGGGTGATATCCGCGCCGATGATTCTTGTCAGAAATCTTTCCACGCTTCTGATCTTTTCGTTGAGATCCAGCGGCGCCAGATTAACCTCCTGTTTCCTGCTGAACGTCAGCAGACTTCTGGTCAGATTCTTGCCCTGCTCGGTCGCGGACAGGATGTAATCCATCATCTCGCGCAGCTGGGCGTTGTGGCTCAACTCCCTCTGAATCAGAAAGGCGTAACCGACGATTACGGTCAGAATATTGTTGAAATCATGGGCGATGCCGGCGGAAAAGCGACCGATGGCCTCCATCTTCTGCGCCTGGCGCAGTTGCTCCTCGGTGCGTTTCTGCTCGACCATGGTCCGTTCCAGCTCACTGTTCGTACGTTCAAGTTCCGCCATCTTCTTCTCAAGCTTGCCGAACAGCACCTCATTATATTCCCTGAGCAGCACTCCCTCCTCGCGTGGCGCATTTCCGGCCGGTTTCGCGTTGCCGGCAAGGGATGCGTTCAGCGTCTCTTTGATGATGGCCACCAGCTCTTCGGGCTCCCTGGGCTTGATGACGAACCGGGCGGCTCCCAGCCCCATGGCAAGATCCTGGTCCCTCTGCTCCGTGTAGGTAGCGGTATAGAACACAAACGGAATCCCGCGGAGGCGGCTGTCATTCTTGCATTCCCGGCAGAGGGTATAACCGTCCATAACCGGCATGAGGATATCGGAAACGACAAGGTCGGGAGGATTATTGCGCGCCGCTTCAAGCGCTTCCGCGCCGTTGGTCGCGGTGCTGACGTCAAAACCGTTGCCCTTCAGCAGTACCTCCAGAAAATAGCGATTCTCCTCGATATCATCGACTATAAGAATACGTTGCATGATCTCGTTTCCCCACTATTTCACTTGGCCAGATACTGCTCGATCTGTTGCATGAAGATATCGGGATTGATCGGCTTCTCGATGTAGCCGTTGCATCCCGCGGCCAGGGCCTTGTCCCTGTCTCCGGCCATGGCGTAGGAGGTGAGCGCGACTATGGGAATCTCCGCAAGGTCGGAATTGGCCCGCAGCTTCCGCGCCACGGTATAGCCGTCCATCAGCGGCAGCTGGATATCCAGCAGAATCAGATCGGGGCGCGCCGCAGCGGCGCAATCGATCCCCTCCTGTCCGTCCATGGCGGCGCACACCTCATAGCCGTACTTTTCCAGAAGAAATCTCACCAGATACAGATTCTGTTCGTTATCCTCAATGTACAGGATCTTTTTAGTCATGCCGAATCCTTTCAACACGGAATGGTAAAAGAGAAAGTGCTCCCCCTGCCGGGAGTGCTTTCAACCCGGATGCCGCCTCCCATCAGTTCAACCAGTTTCCTGCAGATGGAGAGCCCCAGGCCGGTTCCCTCGTATTTGCGGCTCAGGCCGGTATCGATCTGATGAAACGGTTTGAACAGCGAGTCCAGCTCAGCGCTTCCGATGCCTATGCCGGTGTCGGTTACGCTGATCAGATAGTTTTCCCCCTCGCGCAAACATGTTACCGAAATGCTCCCCTGATCCGTGAACTTGAGGGCGTTACTGAGCAGATTGAGCAGGACCTGTTCCAGACGGCGCTCGTCGCCACTGACCTGACCAACCCCTTCGGCCACGTCGCAGGAGAATTGCAGCCCCTTCTTCTCCGCCAGGGGGCGAATGCTCTGGACCGCCTTGAAGATCGAATCCCTGAGGTTGAAGGGGTCATGGCCGACCTTGAGTTGTCCGGCCTCGATCTTGGAAATATCGAGGACATCGCTGATCAGGGAGAGGAGATGATTGGCGCTGGTCTTGACCATGGTGAGCTGTTTGGTCTGCTCCTCGTTGATGGGACCGCTCAGCCCTTGGAGCAGTATGCCGGTGAAACCGATGATCGAGTTGAGCGGGGTGCGCAGTTCGTGGGACATGGTGGCCAGAAAGGCGGATTTAAGATGATCGGCGGCCTCGGCCCGCTCCTTGGCAATTTCCAGATCATCCAGCGTACGGCGCAGTTCAAGTTCGGTCTTCACCAGTTTAGTGATATCAATACCGATGGAAAGGATTTCCTTTGCGGAACCGTCCGGGGAGAGGATAGGTTTGTTGGTCCACGCAACCCAGACCCTTTCCCCGTTTTTCCGGACATTTTCATTCAGATTGTTGGCAAAGGTTTCAGGGTGCGCAACGATCTCAGCCGCCAGGGAATGGAGCCAGCGACCGGTGGATTCCTCGCGCGGTACAATGGTGTCCATGATGTTCCGGTTGATGATTTCCTCCCGGGAGTATCCGAAAAACTGCTGCGCAAAACGGTTGAAAAAGACGATCGTGCCATCGGGAAGCCAGCGCAGGATAACGCAGTTGGCGCTCTCCACCAGATCGCGATACTGGCCCTCTTGTTCGATTAGCATCAGTTCGGTCCTGTTGCGTTCGGCGATCTCCCTCTTCAACTGATCATTGGCATGCATGAGAGCGGCCGTTCTCGCCCTTACAATCTCTTCCAGATTGTTCCGGTACGCCAGCAGGCGCTCTTCCGCCTGTTTGCGTTCGGTAATGTCCTCAACGAAACCTTCCAGCTCGGCCCCACTTCCGCCGGCGTCGCGCAACGCCCTGATGTACAGGTTCGCGGTGAATTCCGACCCATCCCTGCGACGATAGGTTACCTCCTCCCTGATGAAATCCAGCGAATCACGCGCCCTGGAAATAATGGTTCCCCTCTTGTCCGGATGCGCGAACAACAACCCGGCAATATCCCTGACCTCCCCGAGCATCTCCCCGGAAGACGAATACCTGAACATGGCCGCCATCGTCCCGTTGAGACTGACGAATCTGCCATCCACGGTTGACTGGAAGATGCCGACGGGCGCATGTTCAAAAATGCTCCTGAATTTTTCCTCCGAGGCGCGAAGCGCCTTGTCCGCCCTGTTTCCGGCGCTGACCAGGGTGGACAGAATCAATGCCGAGGCGGACGCCACCCCCAGATAGGACTGGAGAAACAGCAGGGCGTGGTTCATTGTTTTGCCTGCGAAGGGCCCCACTCCGCCAACGGTCCAGGCCAGGAAACTCAGCATGACACAGGCAACGGCAACGGCGGTCTCGAACTGTCCGAAACGGAAAGCAGCCCAGAAAAGAAATGGGAAAACGAGGTATTCCAGGGGGATGTTCAGTGGAAAAACAACCGTTTCAATCAGCATGAGCAGAAGGATGAGAATCACTGCCTCTGATTTTCTTTCCCTTTCGCCCAGAAAGGAGCCCCGCCCCTGCCAGGTGAGCAAGAGCGGAGCGAAGACGAGGATTCCAACGGCATCCCCGAGCCACCAGGTGAGCCACATCTGAGGAAATCTGGTCCAGTCGCCGCCCAGGGAAAAACTGACGGTTCCAATCGTTGCGCTGATCAACGGGCTTGCCAGCGCTCCAGAAAGAATGAAGCGCACGGTGTTGCGCGCGCTGCCGAAGGGGAGGCCATCGGGGATGAGGCGCCGGACCAGGTAAGCTCCGCCGACTGCCGTCAGAGTATTTCCGGAAGCGGTCAGAACCGCCGTCCCGACCGCCGCTGACCATGGCGAAGAACCGGTTGCAAGGACGAGAACATTGGCCAGGAAGGCGCCCAGAAAAACGCCGGACCAGACGCGATAGCCGAAGAGAAGACAGGCAGCCAGGGCTATTCCGGCCGGGGGCCATACCGCGGTGGCGTTGGTATGATCAAAGGCAAGGAGAAGACCAAGTTTCGCGGTCAGCAGATACGCAAGAGCAATTGCCGAACTCTGTAGCAGGGGCATGAAAAAACTCCGGACCTCTCACAAAAAGGGAAAACTCCATTCCGGACAGGGCCGGCCGTATCCGGAATGGCCTGGTTACACTTGCCGTGCGGCCGTCGCGGCATACGGCATTCCGCGCTCCGGCCCGAAATCATCATTGCTGGCGGCACCGCGGTCAGGCGGTAGGCTTGTTCCAAACCAGCCAGTAATAACCCAGGGAGTCGATCAGGCTCACGAACTGTTCCAGGTCGAGCGGCTTGACCAGATAGCTGTTGGCATGACTCTCATAGGCCCGGAGAATGTCGGCCTCGGCATCCGATGTGGTCAGCACCACCACCGGGATCGAGGAGAGTCTCCCGTCCTCCTTGATGCTCTTCAGCACCTCGATACCGTCAACCTTCGGCAAGCGCAGATCCAGCAGTACGAGATGGGGCCGGGGCGGCCGGGCGCCTGCCCAGGCGCCCTGGCCGCGCAGATAATCCAGGGCCGCCTGGCCATCATGTACATGTTCCAGACGATTGGCAATCCGGAAATCCGCCAGGTTTCTCCTGACAATTTCGGCGTGGGCCGGATCGTCTTCCACCAACAGTATAACCACCGGTTCTCCCTGCATTACCCCTCCTCTTTGAATGCCAGGGCATCCGGCAGGGTAAAGCGGAAGCAGGCTCCACTCCCCAGACCTCCGGACTCCACCCAGATTCTGCCATGCTGTTTTTCAACGATCTTCCTGACCATTGCCAGCCCGAGACCAACCCCGGAACTGGACCTGTCCAGCTTGTCGAACATGCCGAACACCTTTTCACCACAGTCGGGCGGGATGCCGATACCATTGTCCCGCACGAAAAAAACCGTTTCACCATTCATCCTGTCAACGCCCACCTCCACCAGTGGCGTCCTCTGGTCGCCCAGATATTTGACGGCGTTGTCCAGCAGGTTCTGCCAGATCTGCGCCAGCCTGGGACGATCGCCCGTCAGGGTCAGATCCGCTTCCGCCACATGGACCGTTACGCCGCGCGCCGTAATCTGCCCGGCCACGGAGGAGAGCGCTTCCCTGGCCAGTTCGGCGAATGTCACCCGGGTCGGCGGGTTTTCCTGGCGCCCGATGCGTGACATTTCCAGAAGTTCTCCCAGAAGCTGGTCCATCCTGTCAACCGATTTATGAATAAAGCCCAGATCCCTGGCGATTCTTTCCTCATCCCCGGTTGCCATGTCCTCTTCCAGGTACCTGAGAAAACTGCTGAAGGTGATCAGAGGACTGCGCAGATCATGGGAAACCGCGTAGATGAACTGCTCGATTTCCATGTTTTTCCGGTTGATTTCCTCTTCGGCGCGCTTGTGCTCGCTGATATCGAGGCAGGAACCGATGTAGCCGGCGAAGGAACCGGAGGCGTCATATCTGGGATGCCCCTGATCCAGGATCCAGCGGTATTCGCCATCGCTGTGACGCAAACGGTATTCCATGGCGAAAAACCGGCGTGCGTCAAACGCTTCCGAATAGATGGCGAGACAGCGGTCGAGATCGTCGGGATGCACCCCCTCAGTCCAGCCGTTCCCCTGTTCCTGGGCCAGGCTTCGCCCGGTGAAGCCGAGCCAGGTATGGTTGAACCAGGTGCACCCCCTGTCCAGCCCGGACATCCAGACCATGGCGGGAGAGGTGTTGGCAATGCTGTTAAACAGGCGCCGGGACTCGCGTAGCGCCGTTTCAGCCTCCTTGCGTTCCGAAAGGTCGATCACGAAACAGACCGCCCGAACCTCGTCCCCGGTTTTCTTGAATCCCGCCGCTCCCGCCAGAACCGGAACCCGCCCGCCGTCCCTGCGGAAGCACTCCTTCTCCCACGGGTGCGCATGGAATTCCTCCCGGAGCTGGCGCACGATCCGCTTCTCCTGCTCTCTGTACTCGGGTGGTGTGATGGCGTCCCACCGCAGACCCAGGGCGTCGTATTCCTCCCTGGTGTAGCCCAGCATGAGCAGAAAGGCGTCGTTAGCCTCAAGCAAGGCGCCCGAAGTATCGATAATTACAACGCCGATAATCTGGGACTGCACGATGGCGCGCAGTCTCAACTCGGCTTCCCGCAACCGTTCCTCGATGCGCTTCTGTTCTGTAACATCGGTGGAGATGCCGCAGAGCGAGACTACCGCGCCCTGTCCGTCCCTCACCGGCAGTTTGGTGGTCTGGAAGATATGAATGCCGTCAGCCAGCTCCACGGATTCATGGGTTACCAGCATCTCGCCGCCGCACAGCACCTCCATGTCGTCGGCGGTCTGTTGCTCCGCCAGGGATGGTGGAAAAAAGTCGCGGCTCGTCTTGCCCATGGTTTCATCGCGATCAACGCCCACAAAATCCGCCAGTCTCCGGTTGCAGACCAGCAGCCGTCCATGCCGGTCCTTGAGGTAGATCAGTGAAGGGATACTGTCGATCACCGTTTCCAGCATTTCCCTCGCCGCATTCGAGGCGTTTTCGGCGATCCGCATGCAGGAGACGGTTTTCTCCAGCATCATCAGGATCACGGCAAGCCCCCAGAAAGTGACACCGAAAAGGGAGAGGAGGGCGGAAATCAGGATGATGTAGTTGTTCCCCAGGGCAACCCTGTAGGACATGTCGTGGAGCTGGACCCCCGCGATCAGGGCTCTGAAGAGTATGTTGAGCAGAAGGGAAAGGGCGACCGCCCGTTCCATACCGGTCGGCCTCCACCGGACTGCTTTCAGCATGGTGACGAGAGCTCCGGTCAGATGGAGGACGATGAATAAGCTCAGGGTAATGGTGCGGCGGACGATATCCGGATCCCCATGGGAAAACCAGGCCTGGACAAGCGTGAACAGCGCGAGGGATACCATAATTGTGCGCCGGAACGGTTCGGTTCCATAATGAATGGAGCATCCCCACCAGACGAGAGCGCAACAGACCGCTATCAGCAGATTAGGAACGGTGATGGAAAAGAGGGGGGGGATATACGACGACATGGAAACCAGAATATTGCCGCAGCCGGCGCATCCCATGGCAACGCCCCAGATCAACATGGCTTTTTGTGACAGCAGAAAGCGCCAGATCAGCAGCATGGCGACGCAAAGGGAACAGTTGAGCACTCCCAGTGCTATCAGTATGCTGATGGTGTCAAGAGCCATGGACCTTCCCCCGTTGAATCAGCGCATTCACTTCCCCACATTCTACCTGGTTTTCATCCGGAGTTTCCTGAAAAAAACCACCTGAATCATTTACCGAGGCCGTACTCGCCGTGGCGCCGGATGATTTCGCCATAATCGCGGAAGGCGTCGCGGATATGCTCGCGCAATACCTCGATATCCCAGGGCTTGGCAAGCACCTTGTACACCGCCCCCTCGTTCACCGCCTGGGTGACGGTTTCCAGGTCGGCGTACCCCGAAAGTATCATACGCACGGTATGGGGATGGAGCACCTTGACCCTGGTCAGGAACTCGGTCCCGCTCATGCGGGGCATGCGCTGATCGGAGAGTACCACCTGAATCCTCTCCCTGGCCAGCAGGTCCAATCCATCCATGGCATTTTCCGCGGAGAGGATGCGGTAACCCTCACCGGAGAGCTGACGGCGCAGTGTATTGTGGATGACGGGTTCATCGTCGACTATGAGCAGGGATGGCGTGTCGTCGCGCCCCTCCCCGGCCGGTGGTGAAAAACGTTCCTCCCGCCGCAACAGTTCCGCGAATTCCCAGGCCGGCAGGGGACGGCTGAAGAAGTATCCCTGAATCTCGTCGCAGTCATGGTTGCGCAGATAGCACAGCTGGGCCTCCGTCTCCACCCCCTCCGCTATGGCCCTCAGCCGCATGCGGTGGGCCATGGCTATGATGGAAGTGGCGATAGTGGCCGAGACCGGATTGGTGACCAGATCGGCGACAAAAGAACGATCGATCTTGAGGTGATCGATGGGGAAGCGGCTCAGGCTGGCAAAGCTGGAGTAACCGGTTCCGAAATCGTCCATGCTCAGACGGACGCCGATGCGTTTCAGTTGCTGCATGATTTCGATTGCCTTCTCCGGGTTATCCATGACCATGCTTTCCGTCATCTCCAGCTCCAGCCAGCGTGATTCAAGCTCCGATGTCCGCAGAACCTCCCCCACCAGTCTCGGGAGATCACCGGTTCTGAACTGGCGGGCTGACAGATTGACGGCAACACTCAGGTTCGGCAGCCCTTCAAGCTGCCAGGCCCGGATCTGTCTGCAGGCCTCCCTGAGAACCCATTCTCCCAGAGGGACGATCAGTCCGGTTTCCTCTGCCAGAGGGATGAAGTCATCCGGCGGAACCACCCCCCGTTGCGGGCTGTACCAGCGAACCAGGGCCTCGCATCCCCTGATCCGTCCAGTGAGGAGTTCCACCTTGGGCTGGTAGTAGAGGCGGAACTCCTTCCTCTCAAGCGCCTGTCGGAGGGCGTTTTCCATTTCCATGATCTCCATGGCGCGCCGGTTCATCTCGGGTGCGAAGAAGGAGAACGCACCCCCCCTCTCCCGCTTGGCCCGGTACATGGCGATATCGGCGTTACGCACCAGCGTGGGGCCCTCGTCGCAGTCTCTGGGATAAAGGCTGATCCCCATGCTGGCGGTCACCGTTACCTCACGGCCGTCTATCTGGTGGGGCGCCGCGATGGAACGCAGGATTCTGGCCGCCAGCATCCCCACATCATCCTGATCTGCCACTTCAGCCAGCAGGATAACGAACTCGTCCCCCCCAAGGCGGGCAACCGTATCGGCATGACGTACGACCCGCTGCAGGCGGAGACCGACCGCCTTCAGCAGCTTGTCGCCGAAATCATGGCCCAGGCTGTCGTTGATGACCTTGAAACGGTCCAGGTCCAGCAGCAGAACTGCCAGCACCCGGCAGGAACGCTGGGCGTAATACAACGACTGGGCCAGACGGTCGTGCAGCAGGGCGCGATTCGCAAGACCGGTCAACTCATCGTGGGTCGCCAGATACTCCAGCCTCTCCTCGTTTCGCTTGCGCTCGGTTATGTCGATATCCAGGCAGAACAGTTCGGTCGGTGCTCCCGGTTTCTGCACCACGGAATTGCACGAAAAAACGGTTACCAGCGAACCGTCCTTGCGCATGAGGGTCATCTCAGTCGGCGGGGTGGCCTCCCCCGTTTCACTCATCCATTGCAGTTTTTTCTGCATCATCTCCCGCATTTCGGATGGAATGATAAGATCGAGAATGTTGCCACCGATCGCTTCCTGCGCGGTATAGCCGTAGAAAACCTCGCAAGCCTGGTTCCAGTAGTGGATCGTGCCGTTGCCATCGTACCCCTGGAAGGCAACGGAGGGGATTTCCTGGAGCATGCGGCTGAAACGGGTTTCACTCTCCCGCAGGGACTGCTCGACCTGCTGGTGTTTCTTCAGCAGTCGCCACTCGCGCAAAGCCCGTTCGACGCTCTGCGGCATCCCCATGAAGGTCTCGGAAGATTTTACGATATAGTCCAGCGCGCCAGCCTTCATCGCGCCTACGGCCAGTTTTTCGTTGCCGAACGCAGTCATTATCAGCACCGGAAAGGCGCCGTTCTCCGGCGGAGAAGTCAGGATCTGCATGGCGTTTCCATCGGACAGGTTCAGATCGGTCAGCACGATGTCCGGCGGATCGCTCTCCGTCATACGGCGAAACGCTTTCAGGGAATCCGCGACCAGAATCTTTGCCCCGGTTGCCGCCGAATCGAAAGCCCGGACGATCGCCTCGACATGGGCAGCGTCGTCTTCAACTATCAGCACCGTTGTGTTCTTCTTGTCCATCAACAGTTTCCCCCGGCAGTCATGGCAAACTCCCCAACCACCCCGGCTATTCTCTGCTCTCCATCACCAGCGCCCTGGGGAGGGTGAACCGGAAACAGGACCCATGCCCGATGCCGTCCGATTCCACCCAGATGCGCCCCCCCTGAAGCTCCACGATCCGCTTGACCAGCGTCAGTCCCAGGCCGCTCCCCTCGCTGGCTGCGTCCAGCTTGTTGAACAGGCCGAAAATCTTGTCACTGTAACGCATATCGACTCCGATGCCGTTGTCACGCACGAAGAAAACCGTCTCGCCCCCCTGCCGTTCGATGCCGACAGCGATGCACGGTTCCGCCTGATCCCCCATGTATTTGGCGGCATTTTCCACCAGATTCTGAAACAGTTCCACCAGGCGGGAACGGTCGCCGAAAAACATGACCCGCTCTGCGGACAGCGTCACACGTACGCCCCGTTCATGAATCAGCCCGGCAACCAGTTGCAGAGCTTCGTTCACCACATCCTCGAAACTTACCCTGACAGAGGGAGAGACTACGCGGCCCACCCGCGAGAGCTGCAGCAGTTCGGTCAGCAATGTGCCCATCTTGTCGGCGGCATTGCGGATGTAACCCATATCCTCGTTGATTCGCACCTGATCGTTTTTCGATATGTCAGCCTCCAGATATCCCAGAAAGGCGGATATGGTTACCAGCGGGCTCTTGAGATCATGGGAAACGGTGTAGGTGAAGCGCTCCATCTCGGCGGTACGCTGCTGCAGTTCCTCTTCGTAGCGTCTGCGTTCCACGTTCTTCCAGACCGCATCCATCAGCAGCGACAACTGGGTCGCGTCAGTATCGTCATAGGGGGTTTCCTTGTTCGCCACCCCCACGACAGCAGTGATCCTCCCCTGGTCGATGATCGGCACGGTCAGAAAACGGGTCAACCGCACATGCCCTTCGGGGTAGCCTCTCTTGAGCGGATGGGGAGCATCGAAGTCATTGAGAACGATCGGTTTCCGCTGGCGCACCGCCTCACCCCAGACTCCGGTTCTGTCAAGTTCGCATTCGGATTGCGACTTCTGAACCTCGCAGGTCGACATCACGTCCCGCGACCACGAACTGAGGGTGAATCGCCGGCTCTCCTCGTTGTAGTAGTAGATGTAGCCGTAGCGGCTGAAGGTCAACCGGAGCGCTTCGGACAGGGCGTAATCCAGCAGCTCCTGGATGTCCCGCGCCCCATGCTGAAGAACGTTAACTAGGCATTGCAGCCGTTCCCTGTTGATCCGGGCATCATGTTCGGACCTTCTGTAATGGGAGAGATTCTGCCGCTTCCAGACGAATCCGACACCGGTGGCGGCGCTCAGCAACAGGGCGCATTCAAGCGCAACGGTTATCCACAGCCTCTCCCTCAGCGGCGCGTAGACCTCCGAGGAATCGATGCGGGCCACAAGATGCCAGGGAGTCCCGGGAATGGAGCGTAGCGCGGCTAGTACGGGAACGCCGCGGTAATCAACCCCCTCCACAACCCCCACCTCCCCCCGGACTGCCTTCACGGCGGGAACCTCAACCCGGCTGAGCGGGATCCTCAGGTTAAGGGCGGAGTTTCTGCGGAAACGGAGTTGATTCAGGAACAGCGCATCGTTTCCATCCCCACGCACGAGCAGGGTTTCGGCGGTGGCACTTTCCATGGGCCAGCGCTCGATAATCTGATAGATATTGCGCTCGGGGTCGATGCTGAACACCAGGACGGCCAGAGGTTTCCCCCTTTCCAGATTGTCAAAGAGCGGGATCATGATGTGGAGACGGATCTCTCCTCCGGCTTCCCGCCGGCTGAAATCCGTGAACAGTACCCTCCCGGTATGCAGCGATTCCCGGGCCCGGCCGGCAAGGTAAGGAGATATGGCAATGTTGCGGCCGGACAGGGCAATGGATGTTTCCGCCAGGCTGTCAAACAGGTAGATCCCGGTGTAGTTCCGGTTCTTCCTGACGCCTGCCAGCCAGTTATGGAGAGGGTGCCGCCGTCGCCGGGCGGGCGGAGCCCGCAGATAGGATCGCACCACGCCGGCAAAGGAAGGGTTGCCCTGGAAGAAGCCTGCGTCGATCAGGCGTTCCGCGCGCCACCGCGTGATTTCATCCCGTTTCAGGTCCGCTATGGCAGACATCTGGTTGCGCACCGATTCCAGGTGAAGCGTCTCATGCCGGTGATGATAGAAGACCCCCGCGCCAACAATTCCCGAACCCGCCAGGATGAACAGGGCGATCAGCGTCATGGACATGCGGTCGGTTTCCACATCGGTTGCAACCGCCCGGGGCCAGGCGATGGGCATGGAGATGAGTATGAGAGCCAGGCCCAACGCCATGAAGGCCAGGGATGTGGTAGCGGCCGGAGGGATGAGACGCCTGCCGTAGAACAGCGGGGTTCCCATCAGATATGCCAGGGAAAGAACCGAGTAGAACGCAACCAGCATGAGGGCGATCCAGAACGCCCCCTTTGCCGGAAGAGTCCGGTGTCGCGATGGGGTGAACAGCAACTGAAAGGCAAAACCGACCGCCAGGAAGCTTGAAGCGGTAATGGGCGACATGTGGCCTCTGGGAGAGGCGCCCAGAGCCTTCAGTGATGCAACTCCCAGGTGTTCGATATCCGGATGTCTGCCCAGAAGTGACAGGGTCAGCAGACAGACGGCCAGAATCCAGCACACTGCCGTGATGGCAATGGATGCTATCATCCAGGTTCGATACGGCATAACCCGTGAGTGGAGAAATCCTAGAATGGCAAAGAGGATAAAGAGCAGCGACGTGCTGGGCGCCATGGGGATCAGGGAGTTTCCCAGACTCGCGAGACGGGGTATCCCGAACGCCAGCCCCAGCCAGGCGGCGAGAGCGAGGGCAGCGACCATGACGCAGCAGATCTCCGCCATGGTCGCGTAACCGCTTGTGTCACTTGTGGATGTTCCCGGCATTGTTTTCCCGGCCCAGTTCAAGTCCGCAGTTCATTCGGCGTCAGCGCAGATCCGGATTGAAACGGTTTATCCCAGGCGGAGAGCGAATCCCGAGTCATACCCGTTCCGGTGTTATTCCAATTCCAAATCAAAGCGCTCTCTTCGTTGGCTCGTCGAAGGCTCCTCAACGTACCCTTTATGTACGCCTCAGTCGCCTTCTTCCTCGCCGTCTTGATATCATCTTTGATTTGAAACCGGAATTGCCATTCAATCTATCCAGGGACTGGGGGGAATATCGGAGTTCAGGTATTCTTCCAGGGATATGATCCCAATCCCCCTCTTCCGCATGTCCGAGATAGCCCGCAGACATCTGGATTCCTCACCGGAAGCGATTCCGTCGGAAATAATCGTTACCTCCAGGTGAAACCGTCTGGCATCCAGAGCCGTCGCCAGGACTGAGCCTTCGGCGTACACTCCGCATATGACGACGTGATCGACGAGCTTCTGTTTCAGATATTCAACCAGATAGGGGTTGGAAAAGGCACTGACCTTCGGCTTCGGAAAAGTGACCGGATTATGGGCGAGGACCCGGGGATCCACCTTCGCGCCGTCGGAGCCCTCCATTGCGGCATAGTTGCGTAAATAATTGCCGACGACGGATATTTTTTTGTACTGGCTGCAAACAAGGCTGAAAGGCAGTTCGCGCCTCTTATGAAAAGCGATCAGGCGGTTGGCCGTGGAGATCACCCGTTCGGCGTCGTCCGGGGCAACGGCCATGCGACCGTTCTCCGAAAGGAAATCGACCTGAAGGTCTATGAGCAGGAGAGAGTTCAGCATTTTGCTAAATTCTATCTCGGTCAATGAAAAAATCCAGCGCCGGAAGGTTTTTTCAGTTTTGTGGGATCGGCGGGACTCCCAAAACAATAAGAATTGAGGTCTGAAAACGTGCGAAGCAGCCGCAAAAAAAAGGCCCCCGGGATATCCCGGAGGCCTTTTCACTTCTGACCGGCCATTCTCAGGGCCGGCTTTTGGAACCTTGAACGCTGCTGCGCAGGTCCCACCCCTTTCTGGTGGCCATTCCCAGTTAGGAAGTACCCCCCGGCATATGGGGGACCGGGCCAGTCACTGAGAGTGGACCATATCGGGCAAATCCTTTACAGACTGGCCCGGCACATCATTAGATGATGCGAGCTGAATACGCCTTTCAAGGATTACATGGCATCCTTGAAGATCTGGATAACTTCATCCAGAGTGGCTTTACGCGGGTTGGTCAGCTGGCAAGCATCTTTCTTCGCGTTTTCGGACATGATCTTCAGGTCGGCTTCTTTCACGCCCAGCTCGGTCAGGTTAGGCGGAATACCGATGGAAGCGGACAGTGACTTGATCCTGTCGATGGCTTTCTGCGCTGCTTCGGTGACGGAGAGGCCGGTGATGTCCTCGCCGAGAGCAACGGCGATGTCAGCAAAACGCTGCGGGCAGGCGATCAGGTTGA
>CAZRPI010000058.1:0-2481 GCA_964601865.1 uncultured Pelobacter sp.
CCGGCGCCTCCAGGAACCGCGACAAATTCGGCAACAAGGTGCTGCGCTGCTATCAGCAGCACGGCATGTCCGTGGTGCCCATCAACCCCAGGGAAGAGGAAATCGAGGGTTTGGCCTGCGTGGCAACCATCGCGGAGCTTCCTGAGGAGGTCAAAAGCCTTTCGATCATCACCCCTCCCGCCGTCACCGCCAGGCTGGTGCCGGAGGCCATCGAGAAGGGGATTACCGCCATCTGGATGCAGCCGGGAGCCGAGGATCCGGAGGCGATCGCCCTCTGCCGGGAAAGGGGCGTCAACATCATTGCGGACGGGAGCTGTCTTTTGGTTGTAATCGGATATCACGATGATTAACCGCGGAGCAAGCGCGCAGACTGAATCTGTGACGCCGGAACGCCGCAGTGTCCGGAAGAGCCGGGGCCCGTACGCCGCCGTGCCGCAACATACCGATCGCTCCGCCGGTCCTCCGCCTGGTTGTCGGTTATCTCTTGAAACGCAGAGGCAGAGGCCTTCCGGACTAGCGGAGGCGTGGAGGTGTCACGGATTCAGGACACAGTTTTGCCCCATTTACGCATAATTTCTTGCCACATCGAAAAAAAACTGACATAGTTAACCGTTACACGACGGGCAGAAATGCCCGTCGTTTTATTTTGAATATTACCGAGGAGTACTGTCAATGCAGCAACGAATCAGAAACATCGCCATCATCGCCCACGTGGACCACGGAAAGACCACTCTCGTGGATGCCATGCTGCGGCACGCCGGCGTTTTCCGTGAAAACGAGGTCATCACCGAACGGGTCATGGATTCCAACGACCTGGAGAAGGAGCGCGGCATAACCATCCTGGCGAAGAATCTTTCCATTCACCACGGCAGATTCAAGATCAATATCGTCGACACCCCGGGTCACGCCGACTTCGGCGGCGAAGTGGAGCGGGTGCTGAAGATGGTGGATTCGGTTCTGCTGCTGGTTGACGCCCTGGACGGCCCCATGCCCCAGACCCGTTTCGTGCTCAAGAAATCCCTCGACCTGGGGCTGAAACCGATCGTGGTCATCAACAAGATCGACCGCCCGGGCTCCCGTCCCGATGAGGTCCTCACCATGGTCTTCGACCTCTTCTGCGAGCTGAACGCCTCGGATGAACAACTCGACTTTCCGGTGGTGTACACCAGCGCCAGGATGGGCTACGCAAAGCTGGACATGTCCGCGAGTTCCACCAGCATGGAACCGCTCTTCGCGGTGGTGGAGTCAAACGTGAGCCCCCCCAAGGGTGATCCAACGGCCCCCTTCCAGATGCTGATCGCCAACATCGATTACAACGACTACATCGGCCGCATCGCAACCGGACGCATCTTCAACGGCAGGGTCAAGTCCGGCGAGACCGTCGCCATGATCAGGCGGGACGGATCAATTGGGCGGGGGCGCATCACCAAGCTGCTCGGTTACCAGGGACTCAAGCAGGTGGAGATCGAAGAGGCCGGCACCGGCGACATAGTTACGGTTGCCGGTTTCGAAGATATCGGCATCGGCGAGACTCTGGCCTCAACCGAAGAGCCGGTTGCGATTCCTTACGTCTCCATCGACGAACCGACGCTGGCCATGAATTTCATGGTCAACACATCCCCTTTCGCCGGCCGCGAGGGGAAATGGGTCACGTCGCGGAACATCCGCGAGCGCCTGTTCCGGGAACTGCGCACCAACGTCTCCCTGCGGGTCGAGGACACAGACAGCCCCGATACGTTCAAGGTTTCCGGCCGCGGCGAGCTGCACCTCTCCATCCTGATCGAGAACATGCGCCGAGAGGGATTCGAGCTGGCGGTTTCCAAACCGGAAGTCATCATTCGCATCAGGGACGGCGTAAAAACCGAACCGATGGAGTACCTGGTGGTTGACGTCCCCGCAGAATTCCAGGGTTCGATCATCGAGAAGATGGGACCCCGCAAAGGCGAACTGGCCGCCATGGCGCCCATGGGGGAAATGATCCGCCTCGAATTCATCATCCCGGCCCGCGGTCTGATCGGATTGCGCGGCGAGGTTCTCACCGAAACCCGCGGCACCGCGGTGATGACCCATACCTTCCATGAATACGCTCCCTTTAAGGGGGATATCCCGGGAAGAAAGAACGGGGTGCTCGTCGCCATGGAAAACGGCGAGACGACCGCCTATTCCCTGGACGCCCTTCAGCCGCGCGGAGTGCTCTTCATCGGACCAGCCACCGAGGTGTACGGCGGCATGATCATCGGGCAGCACAGCAAGGATAAAGATCTGGACGTCAACCCATGCAAGGGGAAGAAGCTGACCAACGTGCGCGCTTCCGGCACCGACGACGCCATCAAGCTGACCCCGCCGCGCATCCTGACCCTGGAACAGGCGCTGGAGTTCATCGACGACGACGAGCTGGTGGAGGTGACACCCCACTCCATCCGCCTGCGCAAGAAGGAGCTGGACCCCACCAGGCGCAAACGCCTGGCTAAAGGTTAACCC
>CAZRPI010000058.1:2581-9381 GCA_964601865.1 uncultured Pelobacter sp.
ACGTCGAGCTTTATTTCTTGCGGTGATTTTTGTTCCGCGAGATGCTATATTCCATCCGGCAATCCAGAAAAGAGCAAGGTGGGGCGTGCACATGACTCAGCAAAAGATATACCTGGTGGGCGCGGGCATTGAGGGTTGGGAAGGCTTCAGCAACACCGCGCTGGCGGTCATCGACAAGACCGGCGTGATGATCGGCAGACAGCGCCATCTGGACATTTTCCCCGCCTATCCCGGCCGGAAAATGGTTCTGGGCCCCCTGCCGGAGCTCCTGGAGTTCCTCAGGGAAACGGAGCAGCCGGTTGTCATCCTGGCTTCCGGGGATCCCAACTTCTTCGGCATCTCGCGCTTCCTGCTGCGCAACCTTCCCAAGGAGCGCATTGCCATCTTCGCCAACGTCACCAGCATGCAGTACGCCTTTTCACGCATCAAGGAGCCGTGGGACGACGCCATCTTCGTCTCGGCCCACGGCCGGGGGATGCATGCGGCGGTGGACAGGATCCTCTCCTCGGAAAAGGCATGCGTCCTGACCGACAACGTTAATACCCCGGCGGCCATCGCGAGGGAGATGATCGAGCGGGGGGGTGAGGGGTACGAGGCGTGGCTCTGCGAGGACCTGGGACTAGATACCGAAAAGTTCACCCGCACCGACGTGCGCGGCCTCCTGGAGCTGCAGGCGTCGGATCTCAACATCCTGATCCTAATCAAGACCTATGAGCCAAACCTGGTCCACTATCCACTGATCGGCATCCCCGATGACGAGTTCCAGACCATAAAGAAGTTGATCACAAAACAGGAGGTGCGCGCGGTGACCATCTCCAAGCTGCAGCTCCAGGACAGCCTGGTGATGTGGGACATAGGCGCCGGCAGCTGCTCCGTATCCATCGAGGCTTCCAACCTGATGCCCAACGGCCGCATCTTCGCCGTGGAGCGCAATCCCTCCTGCGTCGCCTTCATCCTTGAGAACCTGAAGAAATTCTGCACCCACAACGTGAAGCTGATCGAAGCGTACGCGCCTGAGGGGCTGGACGATCTGCCGGACCCGGACCGGGTGTTCATCGGCGGCGCCGGAGGCCAGCTCGAGGAGATCATCGAGGCGGTGGCCAGACGCCTCAAGCCGGAAGGGCTGATCGTCCTCAACGCGGTGACGCTTGACACCCTCGGCAAGGCGGTGGAGTACCTGGAGGACCAGGGCTACGAAGTGGAAGCCACCTGCGTCAACATCTCCAGGACGCGCAAACTGAGCGAATACAAGCTGTTCGAGGCCCAGAATCCGGTCTACATCATCACCGCGCACAAGGGGAGCAACCAGTAATGGCGGTATGTTACGCCGTGGGGGTCGGTCCGGGCGACCCCGAGCTTCTGACGAGAAAGGCGGAGCGCATCCTGCGTATGGCTGATGTGATCCTTGCCCCGGTCTCCCTGCCGGGCGACGCCAGCGTGGCCCATGAAATCGTCCGTGAATTCGTGGACGAGAGCCGCCAGGAGCTCATCATCCACCGCTTCCCCATGACCTCGGACAGATCCGTTCTGGTGCCGGCCTGGCGAGAGGCGGCCGCACTGATCGCCGAGCGGGTTTCCGCCGGCAGTAACGTGGCGTTCATCACCATCGGCGACCCGCTCCTCTACTCGACCTTCATCTACGTGATGCGCATACTGCGGGAAAGCCACCCCAAAGTTCCGGTTGAGATAGTGCCCGGGATCTCCAGCATCAATACGGCGGCGGCGGAAGCGGGCCTGTCCCTGGCCGAAGCCGAGGGCAAGATCGCCGTCATTCCCGCGACGGCCGGCCTCCGGACCATCGCCGAAGCACTTGATGATTACGAAACGGTCGTCCTGCTGAAGGTGAAACCGCTGTACCCTGAGATCCTGGAACTGCTACGGCGGACCGGACTGGCTGAAAGCGCCCACTTTGTCGAAAGGGCCGGCAGCCCGCGCCGGAAAATCCTGACCGACATGGCTGAGATGGAACGGCACACCCCCGATTACCTCTCCCTGATGATCATCAAGAAGCCGTGAAGGCCTTCAAGGCCCGGTAACGCGAACGGCCCTTCCTGGAATAACCGGGAAGGGCCGTTGCGCTGACCGTTCAATCTCCCACTATTTCGTGGTTCCTGTCGCCGGGACGATATCATCCGATGCCCCTCCGGCCGCATCCCCGGAAACCGGTTTCGGCTCGACGGGTTTCACTTCAGGGGCTGCCGGCGGAGCGACAACCGGCGCCGCGGCCGGGACTGAAGCGGGATGCGCTGGGGGAACCAATCCCGGCCGCGTCTGGTCGACTGGCGCTGTTTTTTCCACCGGTGCGGCGGCCGCACCCTGCTCCTTCGGGGGCTCATACTTCAGGAGCGAGACCATTTCGCCAAACTGCTCGGCATAGACCCTGGGAATCCGGGTTTCACGGAGCAGCATATCCCTGTCCTTCTCGCTGAACCTGCGACTGATCCCCTCGATGCTCTTGAATTTCACCTCCACCCGATCGGACATATTGGCCTCAGCCTCGTTGAAATCGGGGTACTGCAGGGCGATCATGGGACTGTACTTCAGCATGCGCCCCCGGAAATTCGGGTACTCCCAGAGAACAGCGCCGTTTTTGTCCAGGACCTGGGCCGTCATGATCAGGTAGTTGTAGTCGCTGATCAGGGGCGAAAGTTTGGTGCCGGAGTATACCTTGTCGGTCCTGCTCAGACCGCCCACCACGATCAGCATGATCGCGTCCAGGTTGTTCTTCTTCATGTATTCCCGCAACTCATCGATCTTCCAGAAATACTTGTTGTACTGAATAGAGGCGTCGTCCCGCTTTTCACGGCGGGAATAAAGGGAAGAGAAGATCTGGCGCGGGTCTCCGTCCAGCAGCGATACGCTGTAGTAGTTGCCGGTTCCCCTCAGTTCGCGGACCAGCTGATACTCGTTGGCGCGATTGGCCTGCGCCACGAGGGAAACCAGCTGTTCCTTCTGGGGGTGCAGTATGTCGGACTCCTCGTCGATGATAATGGGAACCACCCCCAGGGTTCTTACCCTGCTGGCATAGTTTTCCACCGGGACGTTGAAATGGTTCTGAGCGCAGCCGAAGACCAGCAGCAGCAGAAGCAACAGCACTCTTTTCATGGGTCATCTCCTTGCAACCAGCTAATTATGGCTTGTTTACCGCTCCGGACTATATCAGATGGGATTTTCGTTTTCCAGAGCTTTCAGGCCGGTCCCGGCGGATCGGGCCGCTAATACTGTTGACAAAAAACGGCTTCTTTCGTATTGTCAAACCCATATAACCTGCTTATCGAGAGTGGTGGAGGGAAAGGCCCTGTGAAACCACAGCAACCGGCCGTAATGGCGCCAGGTGCTAATTCCTGCCGAAAGGCAAAGATGAGGGGTGCGCTGTTACCACGTTTTTCAGCCCCTTCTGATCGCCTGAACCAATGAAGGGGTTTTTTAATGTCAGTAGGCATTGTCGGGGAAAAGTCCATAACCATCGCGGATGGCATCAGGCTGGATAGCGGACGCATCCTGGCCCCAATCACCCTCGTCTATGAAACGTACGGAACCCTGAACGAATCAGCCTCCAACGCCATTCTCGTGGAGCATGCCTGGACCGGCAGCGCGCACCTCGCCGGGAAACTCAGTGAAGGCGACCCCAAGCCGGGGTGGTGGGATGCCATCGTGGGCCCGGGCCGCCTGCTGGATACCGACCGCTATTTCATCATCTGCTCCAACGTCATCGGTTCCTGTTACGGCTCCACCGGCCCCGCCTCCGTCAATCCCAAAACCGGCAAACGGTACAACCTGACCTTCCCGGTCATCACCATCAGGGACATGGTCCGGGCCCAGAAATTGCTGATCGAGGCCCTGGGCATCAGGCGCCTCCTCTCCGTCATGGGGGGGAGTATGGGGGGAATGCAGACCCTGGAGTGGGCCACCCAGCACCCGGAATCCATCGCATCGGCCATCGTCCTGGCGACCACGCCGCGTCCCTCGCCCATGGCCATATCCATGAACTCAATCGCCCGCTGGGCCATCTTCAACGATCCCACCTGGCGCAAGGGGGAATACAGGCACAACCCCAAGGACGGGCTGGCCCTGGCTCGCGCAATCGGCCACATCACCTTCCTGTCCGACGAATCCATGAACGCCAAATTCGGCCGCAAGTTTTCCGCCAGGGACGGCCAGTTCGACTTTTTCGGACAGTTCGAGGTGGAACGCTATCTCAACTACAACGGCTACAGCTTCGTCAACCGCTTTGACACCAACTCCTTCCTCTACCTGGCCAAGGCACTGGACCTGTACGATGTGGCCTGGGGATACGAATCCACCGCCGATGCCTTCAGCCGGGTCACGGCCCCGATGCAGTTTTTCGCCTTTACCTCGGACTGGCTCTACCCTCCCGCCCAGACCGAGGAAATGGTGAACTGCCTGCGGGAGCTGGGCAAACCGGTGGAATACCATCTGATCCCGTCATCGTACGGCCACGACGCCTTTCTCCTTGAGCATGAGGCGTTTACCCCCATGGCGGAAAGATTTCTCCGTGACGTGGCCGCGGGATGCGGATACTGAACGGATGACGTTGAAACGCGATGATATGCGGGAGTTGCCGCTGTTCAGAAGGCTGCGCCACTCCGTCGGCAGGGCGGTGGCCGATTTCGGCATGATCGAGGAGGGGGACCGGATTGCCGTTGCGGTGTCGGGAGGGAAGGATTCGTCCACCATGCTGGTTATGCTGGACGAACTGCGTCGGAGGGCACCGATCAGGTTCGATATCGTGGCGGTTACCATCGACTCCGGCTACAAGGGTTTCCGCGGGGATACCATCGAGAAGTTCGTGGCTTCCCTGGGCATCCGCGGCCACATGGAAATCACGGACCACTACGGGATCATCTCGGAAAAACGGCGGCCCGGTTCGTCCTACTGTTCCATCTGCGCGCGCCTCAAGCGGGGCGCGCTGTACGGACTGGCCGAGACCCTGGGGTGCAACAAGCTGGCCTTGGGCCACCACAGCGACGACTTCATCGAGACCCTGCTCCTGAACCAGTTTTTCGTCGGCTCGCTCAAGGCCATGTCCGCCCGCATGCTGGCGGACAACGGCAGAACAACCGTGATCCGGCCGCTGGTCTACGCCACCGAGGAAGAGATCATCCGCTTCTCGCGGGAGTGCAGCCTCCCGGTGGTCTGCTGCCGCTGCCCCGTATGCGGTTCCGCGGATCTCCAGCGGCAACGGATGAAGAAACTGCTCAAGGAGCTCGAAGAGGAGATCCCGCACATCAAACGGAGCATGCTGAGGGCGCTTTCAAACGTACATCCCCGCCATCTGCTTGACCAGAGGCTTTGCGCCTCCACCAACCCTTCCCCGACTCCCGGCGGTGCAACGGCCGGCCATCCCTGAAAGCGACCGCAGGCGATCCACCGCGGAGACATATCCGCCATACGCAACCACCAGAATTCCCATCAGTACGATCGGTTCCATGTTCCGTCTCCCTTTCCCTTCCGGGGAAAAGGTAGCATACGCATGTGACGGAATAAGTTCATTCCGGTCGCACGGCAGAAAACTTATTTTCAACTGAATATGTCGATTGGAGGATGGCAGGTATCAGGGTTCGCCGCGCTCTCCGTCTTCGGAGAGCATGACCAGGTCTACCCGGCGATTTTTCGCCCGCCCCTCGGGGGTGGAATTGTCCGCTATGGGACGGAACTCGGCGTAGCCGGCAGCGGAGATCCTGTCGGGGTCCACATCGAAATTCTTGACAAGATACTTGAGGCCGTTCACGGCCCGGGCGGTGGAGAGTTCCCAGTTGGAAGGGAACTGTGACGTACTGATGGGGATGTTGTCGGTATGTCCTTCGAGCCGCAACGGATTGTTGTACTGGGTCATGACCTCGGCAATAGTGTTGATCATCTCATAGGCGCTGGGCTTGATGTGGGCCTGCCCGGAATCGAAGAAACCGGCCTCCTTCAGGCTCACGATCAGGCCGCGGCGGGTGATGGTCAGGGCAACCTTGCCCTGGGCGCTCTGCTTGACCAGATAGGCTTCGATGGACGATTTTATCTGGCGGAAATCCTTTTCGGTGGCCCGGGTCTTGAATTGGCCGCGTGACGCGCGGCTGCCGGGAGCAATGGAAATCTCGGGCTTGACGCTGGGAACAATGCTTATCTGGTTGGAGGGGATGACGTTGATTTTTGGCGAAGGGGCTCCGGCCTGGGCCATTCCGAACGATTGCTGGATGGACTGCATGACCTCCTCGGCCTTTTTCTTGTCGCTCTGGGACATGGCGTACAGGGTAACGAACACGGCAAAGAGAAGCGTGATGAAGTCACCGTAGGAAACGAGCCAGCGCTCGTGATTGGCATGCTTTTCAGGTTCTTTTTTCAGTGCCATGACGGAATCAGTGCTCGCCGCCCACGAAGGCTCTCAGCTTCTGCTCGATGAAATGCGGGTTTTCACCGTTCTGGATCGCAATCAGCCCTTCCAGAATCATGACGCGGCGCAGAATCTCCTCCTTCATTCGAATCTTGAGCTTACTGGCAATGGGGAGACATATGATGTTGGCAATCATCAGACCGTAAATCGTGGCGACGAAGGCCACGGCGATACCGCCACCCAGCTTGGAGGTGTCGGAGAGGTTGCTCATGACGTGGATCAGACCGAGCACGGCGCCGATGATACCGATCGTGGGAGAGTAACCACCCGCGGCCTCATAGAACTCGACGCTGTGCTTGGAGTGGTCCTCGTAGGCCATGATATCGGCCTCCAGGGTTTCGCGCAGCTTCTGGGGATCGATGCCGTCCACGACCAGAGAAATCCCCTTCTTGACGAA
>CAZRPI010000058.1:9481-21397 GCA_964601865.1 uncultured Pelobacter sp.
AGCTCACGCCTCCTGGCGGCCCGGATACTCTTTCCGGTCGTGGCGCCGGCCCGTCGAATGATGCGGGAGCGGAAGGCGATAATCTTGTCGATGATAACCCGGGCCGGTTCCTTGACGATAAAATGGTGGCCGTTGAACAGGGTGATGACCGTATCCGGAGTTTCCTCGATACTGATGATGTGATCGGGATTGATAAAGAAAGTCTGCCTGTCCAGGCGGGTCAGGAATATCATGTCATCACCATTGCGGCTTCATGTTTAATTTTATGCAACTATAAACAGCAATCAAGGGAGTAAGGTCAAGCGTTTTTTCCACCCCGGACTCGCCGCGCAACCGGCGTCCGGAGTTGTTTCAGGACGGTCGCGGCGGGAAAGCGCAGTCCCCCGGACCAGGCAAGGTCAGCAGGGGAAACAGGGGATGCCCCGTCAGGAAGCCCTGGACGGAACCTGTCCCAATACCGACATTTCATCGCAATAACGCTGATACTGTTCCTCTCCCGCAAGGAAATGCAAGATTCGGACCCCCATGCCACTTTTTTTGGCGAGATGGAAAAGATTCTGGGGCACCTTCCTCGCCCACATGACCCTCGCCTCCAGCAGGACCCGGTGCCTGTTTTCCAGCAGCAATTCAACCCTGATCTTCGTATTGGGGGGACAGACATTGAGCGATTTGATAAATATGCCGGTCATGGAGATGTCTTCGGTAAAGGCAATCCTGTTTGTTTCCTCGATCCCGAAGCGGACCGAGATTCGTTTTTTATGACGCACGGGGCTTCTCTTGTCTGACACGCTCCTCCCTTCCACCGGCAAACATGCGTAAAACACGATCCGTTTCGACGAAACTATAGCATAAATCCTTTTTCCCAATACAGATTTAATTGAAATCATCCCGGTTCAGGCGCAACATCCGGCGCGGAAATAAATTCAATTGACAGTAACATGGCAATCATCTAGTTTGTTGAAAAACGCTGGGGGAGTTTCGACTGAGAGCGGCACAAATCGCCGCGACCCTTAGTACCTGATCCGGATAATGCCGGCGTAGGGAAGCGCACCAGAATCTCACCGCGCAAGCCGCTTCCGCGGTTTTTTTGCGTTTATGGAGAACAGAAATATGCTGGTAACCGTCAACGGCAAACCCAACGAAGTAAAAGAAGGAAGTTCACTCGGGGAGTTGCTCACCCAGCTTATGATCAAGCGTGAGCGGGTAGCTGTCGAGGTTAATCTTGACATCGTCCCGAAGGCGGATTATGACTCCCGGGTTCTGGTCGCGGGCGACGTCGTGGAAATAGTCCAGTTTGTGGGTGGCGGATGATCCTCCGGCTCTCTTCCAACCTTTCCTGATTACCCAATATCGCGCCGAGGAGGCTGTTGCATGGCTGAAGACAAGCTGGTCATAGCGGGACGGGAGTTCAATTCGCGCCTTATGGTGGGAACGGGCAAATACGCCGATTTTACCCAGATGGCGCGCGCGCTGGAGGTCTCCGGGGCGGAAATCATTACGGTCGCCGTGCGGCGGGTGAACATTATGGACCGCACCCAGGAGTCCTTGCTGGACTACATCGATCCCGGAAAATACACCCTGCTGCCGAACACCGCCGGCTGCTACACGGCCGACGACGCCGTGCGCACCTGCCGCCTGGCCCGGGAAGCAGGCCTCTCCGATTTCGTAAAGCTGGAAGTTCTGGGAGACGAAAAGACCCTCTTCCCGGACAACGAGGAACTGCTCAAGGCCGCCAGGATCCTGGTCAAGGAGGGCTTCACCGTCCTGCCGTACTGCAGCGACGACGTCATCCTCTGCCGCAAACTGGAAGATCTGGGCTGCGCGGCCGTCATGCCCCTGGGCGCCCCTATCGGCAGCGGCCTGGGAATCCGCAACCCCTACAACATCCGGATCATTCTCGAGAACATCAAGGTGCCGGTCATAGTCGACGCGGGCGTCGGTTCAGCCTCGGACGCGGCCATCGCAATGGAACTGGGGTGTGACGGCGTGCTGATGAACACCGCCATTGCCGGCGCCCGGGACCCCATCGCCATGGCGGAGGCGATGAAGCTTGCGGTCAGGGCGGGACGCCTCTCCTACAGGGCCGGCCGCATTCCCCGGAAACTCTACGCCAACGCCTCCAGCCCCCTGGACGGGATGATCGGCTGATGCCGCCGGCTTTACCGAACGATTCACCCCTCCGGCCAGCAGCCGGTTTCCGGCTCTACCTGATCACCGACCGGCGTCAAACCGCCGGTCGTCCTTTGTCGGAAGTTGTCCGCGCCGCCCTGCTGGGCGGAGTCAGAGCGGTTCAGCTGAGGGAAAAGGACCTGCCCGACGAGGAGTTGTACCATCTCGCCAAAGATCTCCGGGCGTTGACCGGCGAATTCGGCGCCCGTCTGCTGATCAACGGCAGGATCGATGTCTGCCGGGCGGTCGGCGCCGACGGAGTACATCTGGGAATCTCCGGAACCCCGATTGCACAGGCGCGGCGCGAGCTGGGAGAACGCCTGCTCATCGGATATTCGGCCCATTCCCTGCCTGAGGCCCTGGCCGCCGAAAGGGCCGGCGCCAATTTCATCACCTTCAGCCCCGTGTTTTACACCCCCTCAAAGTCGGCCTACGGCGAGCCGGTGGGCCTCGACAGGCTGAGGGAGGCATGCGGGCGCCTGAAAATTCCGGTTTTTGCCCTGGGGGGCATCAAGAGGAAAAACATTCACGAAGTCATGGCCGCCGGGGCCTGGGGAGCGGCCCTGATTTCAGCCATCACCGCCGCCCCGGACCCAGCGGCCGAGGCACTGACCCTGCTGCAGACGATCGAGCTTCATGACACCAGTTCCTGACGAACAGATCCACCCGGACCTCCGCATACACTCCTACGGTCACTACCTGCGTCGCCGCTTCGGCTGCCGCGTGAGCAAGGTTAACGTCGATGGCGGGTTCACCTGCCCGAACCGCGACGGCAGCAAAGGTACGGGGGGGTGCGCCTACTGCAACAACGTCTCATTCTCTCCGAAGGACACCCGGCCGGCCATCCCCATCGAGCAGCAGATGGCGCACGGCATGGCCTACCACCGCATCCGCCTCGGTTCGGAAAAATTCATCATCTATTTCCAGAAGTACACCAACACCTATGCTTCCACCGAGGTACTGGCCTCACTCTACCGGCGCGCACTGGACCATCCCGACGTCATCGGCATCTCGGTGGGTACCCGGCCGGACGCCCTCTCAGACGAGGCGCTGGAACTCCTCACCCGGATCGCGGCCACCCGTTACGTCTGCCTGGAACTGGGTCTGCAGTCCACAAACGACTCCATACTGGCGGACATCAACCGCGGTCACACTTTTGACGATTTTTTAAAAACCGTCCGGCGCGCATCGGGTCGGAATTTTGACATCTGCACCCATCTCATCTACGGTCTTCCCGGTGAAACCGCCGACGGTTTTCTGAAAACGGCGGAGCTGTTCGCCTCACTCCCCATCGACTCCATCAAACTGCACCAACTCCACGTGGTCAGGGGAACCGAACTGGCGGAACGCTACCTGCGCGGCGAATACCGGCCGCTCGGGCTGGAGGAATACGTCAGCGCAGCCGCCGACTTTTTGGAGCGCCTGCCGGCGCGGATCACGATCCAGCGCCTGTACGGATCGGCGCCGCTGGATATCTGCGTGGCCCCGCGATGGGGGCTGAAGAACAACCGGATGTGGTATAAAATTGTCAAGGAATTGACAAGGCGGGGTACCTGGCAGGGCTACAGGATCTGTTAACGCGGAAGCCGGTCAGTCCCTGTTGGCGTTGAAAACGTCCTCGAAATCATCGGTAACGAAGCTGAAGGCATCCAGGACCCGCCGGTCGAAATGGCGCGGCATGGTGCGGCCGTCCCCCTCGATGATGATGCGGCAAGCCTCTTGGTGGGAGTAGGCCGGTTTGTAGACCCGTACGCTGCGCAGGGCGTCATACTGGTCCACCAGCATGACAATTCTGGCTTCAAGCGGTATCTCTTCTGCACGCAAACCGTGCGGATAACCGCTGCCATCCCAGCGCTCGTGATGGGAAAGAGCGATGGAGGCCGCCATCTGCAGCATGGGAAAGGATGAACCGCGCAGAAAACGCTCACCGATGATGGTGTGCTGCTTCATCACCTCGTACTCCTCCGGCGTGAGCCGTCCCTGCTTGTGCAGAATTGCATCGGGAATGCCGATTTTCCCCACGTCATGCATCGCACTCGCCACCCGGATGGTCTCGATAAAATCGTCACCCAGTCCCATCTCCCGCGACAGCAGTCCGGTGTACAGGCCGATGCGCGAGATATGGCGCCCGGTATCCTCATCCCTCAGTTCCGCCGCGGAGGTCAGGCGGGCAATGGTCTCCTGACTCATGCTCCGCAACCGGTCAAGGGCATCCGCCAGATCGTCGGAACGCTCCACCACCATCCGCTCCAGTTCCTGCCGGTAATTCCTCTCGATACGCCTGAGTCTCCGATAACGGATCGCCTTGTCCACGGCATGCAGCAGATACTCCGGACTGAACGGCTTGATGATGAAATCATGGGCACCCTTCTTGATTGCCGAAACGGCAACATCAACGTCGGGAAAACCGGTCATGAGTATTACCGGCGCATCTCCGTCACGCCTGCGGATCTCTTCCATAAGTTCCAGGCCGTTCATGCCGGGCATGCAGACATCCGTAAGGAACACGTCGACAGCTACGACGTCCATGGCGGCAAGGACTTTCTCCCCGCAGGAGAAGGGTATGACCTGATGACCGGCCACGGAAAGAATTGCCACCACGCTCTTCAGAACAAGAGAGTCATCATCGACAACGGCCACTGCTGCCTGGATACCGTCAACCACGTGACTGCTCCTCGACCCGCCGGTTATCCATCCGGCTTGCCACTCCGGTTTCCCGGAAACGCTGCAATTCGTCCACATGTAATCGCCCCGCGTCGTTCAGAGCGCTGAAGAGCCTTCCCAGAGACCGGTCCCTGAAGTGCATCGAAGCTTGAGCATGCAAACATGCCAGTTCTTCCTCAAGTTCAACCGCCTTTGCCACCGCTGTCACCAGATCCGGCGTTTCACTCCCGCAATCCGCGATGAAGCCGAGGAGCCTGAACTGGATCCGTGAGGCCATCGCCAGACTGTCGCGAGACACACGGAATTCCATCTCGCCCAAAAGGCGCAGAGCCATTTCATACAGCCATTGCTGGTTTTCCTTCTGCATGGCAGCCTTCTTCCAAAGCTGGGCGGCTTCCGGATTCGCCTCGAACTGACTGCCGTAATAGCGGTACAGATCGGCGCAGAGGCCTTCCATTCCCATGCACAGTTCCAGAAAGATCCTGTTGATCAATCGAATGATCCTCCGTTCAGGCGGGTGCATCTTGTCTGTCGTCATAACGGGCGCGCCCGGTCCCGATGATCGCGCGGAGGCGCGGGAACCACGGCAATAATCCATGGCAACCACTGAAGCGGAGGGACAGGATGGCATGCATCGAAAGAACCGGACATGTCGAACGGGCGTCATGCTATAAACACTTCATCATTAAACACGAATCGGCCTGTCCTGTGAATAGGCGAAAATCTCGATTATGGGCAGGAAGGAAAGAAGGGGTGATGTAGGAAGATTCCTACATGGAAAGTCCATTCTTAATACAGTAGTTGATGATGTCCGCCGTGCTCCTGAGATGGAGTTTTTCCAGGACGCGGGCGCGGTAGGTACTGACGGTCTTGACGCTCAGGGAAAGCTCCCTGGCAATCTCGGTCAGCGTTTTGCCGGCGGCCATCATGCAGGCCAACTGATATTCGCGATCCGAGAGGGCATGGTGCAGGGGGGTCGGCCCGGCCTTGTCGCTCAGGGCGTCGGCCAGCAGCTCGGCCTGGGAGGGGGTCACATACCTTCGGCCGGCCAGAACCTTTTCAATGGCCTCCTTCAGTACCGTCGCGGCATCCCCCTTGTTTACGTATCCGGCGGCGCCCGCCCGCAACGATCTGACGGCGTAATGTTCCTCCGGATGGGTACTCAGAATGATAACTGGCAGCAGGGCGTTGTTCTGGTGCAGCAGCTTGAGCACATTCAGGCCGTTCAGGTCCGGCAGGGAAATATCCAGCAGCACCAGGTCGTAGGCCGCGGCACTGGTCATATCCAGCGCCTGCTTCCCGCTGGACGCCTCATCGAATTCCAGCGGCCGTTCCATGATGTCCTGCAGGATCCTGATCACTCCCTGCCGTACGATGGTGTGATCATCCACGATCAGAATTCTCTTCACGACGACTGTTCCCCTTCCTTCAGCGGAATCGTCAGATGCAGGAGGGTGCCCCCTTCGGCCGCCCCCCTGATCCGCAACTCTCCCCCGCAGATACGGGCCCGCTCCTGCATCCCGATCAGTCCGTAGGCGCGGGGCGAGACGATCTCTTCGGGTCTGATGCCCCGTCCATTGTCGCCGATCTCCAGCACGAGCTGCCCATCCCTCTTGCAGAGCGAGACGCTGACCTCCGTGGCCCGGGCATGGCGGAGGACGTTGGTGAGTCCCTCCTGGACAATGCGCATCACCGCGGTGGACACCTGCTGATCCAGTGGAGCCACGTCCTCGTTCAGCATGGCGAAACATTCTATGCCGCTGCGCCTGCCGAATTCCGCCAGCTGCCATTCGATGGCCGCCGCTAGCCCAAGGCTGTCCAGCAGCGGCGGGCGCAGATCGGCGGCAATCCTCTGAACCGCCAAGGTCAGTTGTTCGATATTGGAGCGCATTTCGCCCATCCGCTCCCTCAAATCATCACCCGCGGCCGGAAGCCTGTGTTCGATCCATTCCAGATCAAGCTTGAGCACGGTCAGGTTCTGGCCGATCTCATCATGAAAGTCACGGGCGATGGCCAGCCGTTCCCGCTCCTGGACCGTCTGCAGATGATCACTCAGGGCACGGAGCTTCCGGTTGAGTTCAGCAAGGTTCTCCTCGGCCCGTATTCTCTCGCTGATGTCCATGATGATGCCGTAGAAAACAACGGTTCCGTCGGCCATCTTCTGGGGCAGAGCCACGCCATACAGCCACCTGAGGCCCCGACGGGGAAGGAGAACCCGGTATTCGCACTCCCACTTGGTGAGCCGTTCCGTGGCATCGGTTATGCTGGCGATGACCCGGTCATGATCCTCGGGATGGAAACGCTGAAACAGGGGGGCCACATCCTCACGGATCTGGGCCGGCTTGAGCTCGTAGATATCCTGCAGCTTTTCGCTGGAGTAGGGGGTGCAGATGTGGCCATCCGGTGAGATGACGGTCTGGAAGAGGACGCCGGGCACCTGCCGCGACAGGTTGTTCAGCAGGGCATGGCTCTGGCGCAGGGCTTCCTCGGTCCGCTTTTGCTCTGTCACGTCCCTGAACAGCCCCTGCATGATGTTCCTGCCGCCAACGCTCGTTACCGAGTGCTTGATGTGCACCGGTATTCTCCGGCCGCTCCTGGATATGACAATAGCCTCGGCATTGTCGATCTCTTTGTGCTGTGCGACGGTGCGTTTGAACTGATTGGCGAAAAGCTCGGCCATCTCGGGTGGGTGCAGAAAAGTCTGGTGCCTGCCGATGATCTCCCCACGGGGAAGTTCCAGCATGCGTTCGGCGGCCCTGTTGCAGTTGATCAGCGTTCCGCTGTCGGCGTCGGCCCAGAAGATGGCGTCCGATGCGCCCTCGAAGGCCATCCTGAATTTCTCTTCGCTCTCCTGCAGCATCCGCTCCGTCTCCCTGCGCCGGCTGACATCACGGCTGATGCAGATCACGGAACTGACGGCGCCATCGGCCGCCAGCTCGGGAATCACTTGCGATTCGTAGTTGATCACCCCCCCGCCGGGTCCGGGAAAGGAGAACTCCATCTGCCGCGCCTGCCCGCTTTCCCACACGGCATTCAGGACATCGTCCCAGAGGGAGACCAGATCATCCGGCATGCCCAGTTCACGGTTGCTCTTGCCGATGAAGTATTCCCGCGGCTGCCCGGTTACCTTTTCGACGCTTGCATTGACATAGAGGTGACGCAGGTCGCGATCGAAGCGCGCCACCACCATGTCGGGCAGCTTCGAGGCCAGGAAATGGAACTTCTCCTCACATCGTTTGCGCTCGCTGATGTCCACGATAGTGCCCACGATGCGGGTCGGGTTACCATCCCCGTCGTATTCGACTATCCTACCCCGTCCCTCGATCCACCTGACCGTGCCGTCGCGGGAGATCATGCGGTACTCGATGACGGAGAGGTCTCGCCTCCCCTGGAGATGCTCCCCGATAATCCTGAAGACCTGATCCCGGTCATCGGGATGGATGATCGACCTGAAAAAACGACTGTCGAAGACGGTCTCTTCCGGAGAGTATCCCACCAGCTGGCAGTAGCGCGGACTCAGGTAGGCCCGGTCGCTCTTCAGGTCCCAGTCCCAGAACCCCTCGGTGGCCACGTCCAGGATCAGTCTGTAACGCTCATGCTCAACGATTGATATCTGCGCCGACATCCCCTTCTACTCCGTCGTGGAAATCTGTGCCCCCACCGCGAACCGCTTGATCTTGCGGGTGGTGGTCTTGGGGAACTCGTCCTCGCGGATGGTGAACTTGCGCACCCGCTTGTAGTCGGCCAGCCCGGCGCAGGCCGCCTTGACCTCGCCGCGGAGCAGCGCCTCCACCTCCTTCAGGCTCAGGGGGCAGTTGCCCCGGCTGCGGCAGTAATCCTCCAGCGCCTCCTGGTCGGGATAGATCAGGGCATGGATCTCCTCCTCGGTCGGTCCCACCCGCTGGCCGTAGACCATCACCTCGGCGATGTAGCGGCTCTTGAGCAGCTCATTCTCCACCTCTTCGGGATAGACGTTCTTGCCGTTGGGGGTAACGATCAGATTCTTGACACGCCCACAGATGGTCAGAAATCCGTCGGCGTCGAGCCGTCCCAGATCGCCCGTGTGGTACCACCCGTCGATCAGCACCTCGGACGTGGCCTCCGGATTGTTGTAGTAACCGATCATGACGTTCTGCCCCTTCACCACGATCTCCCCCACCCCATCCTGGTTCGGATCGTCGATGCGGACGGAGACGCCCCTCAGGAGCGGTCCGACCGTACCCAGACGCTTTCTGCCCGGCTGCTCGGCGCTGACAACGGGCGATGTTTCGGTGACCCCGTATCCCTGGAAAATGGAGAGGCCGACTTTTTCCAGTCCCCTGGCGATTGCCGGGTCGAGAGCCGCCCCACCGCTGACGAAGAGGGTGTCCGGAGCGCCCAGGGTCCGACGCACCCGCGAGGTAACCAGGGTCCTCACCAGCGGAAGCGAAAACAGGGTCCGCGACAGCTTTTTCGACTCGATATCCTTCATGATCCGATCCAGCAGCATACGGTAGATCGCCGGCACCCCCAGAAACAGGGTCGGTTTGACTTCGGCCAGATTCTCGCCCAGCTTCTTCAGGGATTCGCAGAACGTGACCCTTCCACCCAGCGCAAGGGGAGTCAGAACGCCGCAGACCTGTTCGAAAACGTGGTTGATGGGCAGAAACGATAGGGTGTGGATACTGTCGTCCTGCCTGAAGTGGAACCCCACTTCCAGGACGTTGGAAACGATGTTGGAATGGCTCAGCACCGCGCCCTTGGAGCGCCCGGTGGTGCCGGAGGTATAGAGGATCACGGCGGGATCACGGGGGGTGCGGGTTCTTTCCGGCAGGGGAACGCTGTGAGAGAAGGCATCCAACGCGAGCAGCCTCCCCTCGCGGATGAGTCTGGCGCGCACCGTCTTGACACCGGCAAACGGATCCAGTCCCCCCTTCTGCTGTTCTCCCCCTGATTCTTCATGCGCCGACAGCAACCTGTACAGACGGCTGCCCAGCGCCTCCAACCGCTCCACCCGCTCTCTCGGTATCTTGAAGGAAAGGGTCAGGTCGCGCCATTCTTCCAGCAGGGACGAAAGGCTCTGCGACACCAGCGAATCGTTACGCCCCTCGCCAAGGGGAGTCAGCATCACGACCCTTTCCACCGTGGTGACATGGGGAATGACCTGCAGCAGAGTATCCAGATTCGGCTCTGCCGTAAAAACGATCCGCGCGTTGCAGTTTGACAGGATGTGGCGCAGCTCGCCGCTTTTCAACGCCTTGTCGATCGGCACAACCACCCCGCCCGCCTTGAGAATGGCCAGGTAAGCAGCCACCCAGCAGGGAGAGGACGGCGCCAGTATGGCGGCGTGATCACCCGGCCTGAAACCGGTTTTCAGCAGTCCTCCCGCAATGCGGTCCGATTGTTCCCAGAGATCGCTGTACGTGATCTCCCGCCACACCCCCGCCACTTTGTGGCGCAAGGCGGGCCGGTCCGCGAATTTTATGCAGCTTTCCCTGATCATCGAATCAATGGTGTGCATGGAAGTTTCTCCAGATGGAACAGAATTTTAATAATATGATGACAGTTCGCCCGCTTGTCAAAACCAAAAACCGCACCGCCATGGAAAAAATGCTTTTTGAGACCGACAGGCAGTGGTATAATGATTGGTTGCAAATCCATACTTCAGGCTTTCACGGCTTTTCAGAGGAGATTCAGCATGTCCGACATCCGCGTCCGCTTCGCGCCCAGCCCCACCGGCTACCTCCACGTGGGAGGCGCCCGCACCGCCCTGTTCAACTGGCTGCTCGCCAGAAAACTGGGGGGGACCTTCATCCTGCGCATCGAGGATACCGATGTGGAACGCTCCACCCAGGAGTCGGTGGACGCCATTCTGCAGGGGATGGAATGGCTGGGGCTGGACTGGGACGAAGGCCCCTTCTACCAGACGGACAATTTCCCGCTCTACAGGGAGTACGTCCGGAAACTGCTGGACGAGGGCAAGGCTTACCGCTGCTACTGCTCGGCCGAAGAGCTGGAGGAGAAACGCGAACGGGCCATGAAGGAAGGGCGCAAGCCGAAGTACGATGGGACCTGCCGAGACCGCGGCGACCAGCCATCAGACAGGCCGCATGTAGTCCGTTTCCGTGCCCCCAGGGGCGGGGTGACCTCGTTTGATGACCTGATCAAGGGGACCATCACCTTTCCCAACGATGAGCTGGACGACCTGATCATCCAGCGCAGCGACGGCACCCCGACCTACAACTTCTGCGTGGTGATCGACGACGCCGTGATGAAGATCACCACCGTCATCCGCGGCGACGACCATGTGAACAATACGCCGCGCCAGATACAGCTCTACGAGGCGCTCGGCTTCCAGACACCCCGGTTCGCCCATGTGCCCATGATCCTGGGGAGCGACAAGGCCCGCCTCTCCAAGCGCCACGGCGCCACCAGCGTGATCGCCTACCGCGACATGGGATTCCTCCCCGAGGCGCTGATGAACTACCTGGTCCGTCTCGGCTGGAGCCACGGCGACGATGAGATCTTCAGCCGGGAAGAGATGATCGCCAAGTTCGACATCGCCAACGTGGGACGCTCGCCCAGCGTTTTCAGCCCGGACAAGCTCCTGTGGCTGAACGCCCACTACATCAGGACCGGCGATCCCAAGCGCCTGGCCGGGCTGCTCACCCCATTCCTGCTGAAGAGGGGGGTAGATCCCGCCAACGGCGGCCCCTGTCTGGCGGAGGCCATCAAGACCCTGCAGGAACGGGCCCGCACCATGCTTGAGATGGCGGACTCCGCCCTGTTCTACTACCACGCCCCCGAATCCTACGACAAAACTGCCCTGGCCAAGTTCGACAGGGAGCATCTGTTGGCGGTCTATGGGGCGGTCGTTGACAGGCTGTCCGCCTCACAGGCAGCCACCGCGGCGGAATTCGACTCGCTCTTCAAGGAACTCTGCACGGAGCAGGGGTGGAAGATGGGCCAGGTTGGCCAACCTGTACGCATCGCCCTCTCGGGTGGCTCCCAGGCGCCAGGCATCGGCGAGATCATCGTCACCCTGGGCAAAGAAGAAACCATCCGGCGACTCGAAAGGGCGCGGGAGGTTATGGGAGCGAAGTA
>CAZRPI010000059.1:0-6282 GCA_964601865.1 uncultured Pelobacter sp.
TAACCTGGAAACGGCAGTTGTAGGCTGCCGGAGAGAGCGCATCAGGGCTATTGCGGCGTAATTCCCGGCGCAATGGAGCGTCAACAGCCGATACTGTCTGAAGCCCAAAGGGCTGAGTTTATCGGCTGTAGCGCAATGAGCCTCGGAATTACAGAAATAGCCCGTCCGGCCGAACGCAGACTGCTTGCAACTGCCGAATTCAGGATTAAAGTAGTGTTTTCCGCAGGCGAACGGCATCCGGATTCCCAGACGGAGTGGTTTTCGATTCCCGACAAACCGCTTCGGCACAACAGCACTGACGATTGACGGTAAAAGATGAATTCGACGAGAGATAACCTGTTTGTTGTTGTCGCCATCGTGCTGACGTTTGCCGTCGGCATGGCGACGTTTCTGAATTACTACAAGTTCAACAGCGTGGTGGGGGGTCTCATGCAGTCACGTGTCAACGTGATTGCCAACGAAATCCGGGATAACGTGGAAAAGAATCTCGCCCTGGGTCTCTCCTTCCAGGAGAACAACGTGGTACAGGGGTTGATCGAAAGGGAGCTGCGGGCCGATGATCTCCTCAAGTCAATCGTTCTGTTCGATACCGCCGGCACGGTTCTGTATTCGACCGAATCCCTGCAGCAGCGGCAGAAAGTTGACGAAGGGTGGCTGAAATGCGCCGAAAAGAGCACGAAAAACAGCTGGTTCGTGAGTGAGCGCGAATCACTGGTCACCGGCGTGCCGATCAGAAACAACTTCGGCATCACCCTTGGGTATGTCGCCATCAACTATTCCAGAAAACCGCTGGAACACTCCATGGGCATCATCGGCAACATCCTGCTGCAGACCTCCCTGCTGGTCCTGATGTTTTTCGTAATCGTAACATTCTGCCTGCTCCTGCTGACATACAACCGCTACCGGAAAGAACTGCTCCGCGCGGAAAACGAATTGACCCTCCTGGTACAATCACTGGATGGCGCCCATCCGGCAACGGAACCGGAACAGGACGACTCCGGCGTTTTCATGCGCCAGATCCATGCCTTCTCTGATTCCGTGCGCAGCGCCGCGGAGGAAATCGAGCAGGCTTCCGCGGCACTGCGGTCAAATCACCGGCCATCCTGAGTCCCTGGAGAACACCTAATGGATGTCGCTTACATTCGTAAACTGAACTACCGGCTGGTGGGAATCATATCGACCGCCATTATCCTGGCGCTTTCCGTAATCGTCATGGTATCCCTGCGCCTGGCTGACAGCTATATCGTCCCCGAACTGGAGGCAAAGGCCGTTACCCAGGGGCAGGCGCTGACCGCCCTGATACAGCAGCCGTTGTCATACGGGATAGGGCTCGGGGAACTGGTGGGCGTCAACGAACTGTTCGCGAGCACGACCAGGGACAACCCTGAATTCGGCTTTCTGGCGATTACCGATGGCCAGGGTGCGATCAGGTACCATTTGGGTAACGCGTCGCATGAAGAAAATGTCCACATGAAAAAAACCTCGCTCCTGAGGTCGGCGGCCAACGCCGCCGAAAAGGGTACAAGGCTCAGGCCCGCCACTTTTGCCGGGCATCATGTGATCACTCTGCCGATCTTTTCCCAAGAGCAGGCAATCATCGGCCTGCTGCATATCGGAATAAAATCCAGTTATGTCAACAACATACTTCACGAGCTTCTGCTTGACCTGGCTGTCATCCTGGTCGTCTCGCTGTTCGTCGCCTACGAAATCCTCTATTTCATCTCCGGCGGCAAGATGGCGGGACAGTTCGAACTGCTGTCCGGCGTAATGTCATCCGCAACCGACGGGGACTTCAGCAGGCGGCCCCCGCACATCGGCCGGGATGAACTGGGGCGGGTCGCGGCGCTGGTCGATGGAGCCATCGCCGGAATTAACCGGCGCTTTGCGCAACTGCGCCAGAAGGCGCGGCAGATGGGACTCGACGCCACCGAGGCGGTGAGCGGGAAAGCGGAGGAACTCCTCGCCGCCCACGGCATCGGCGGGCGGATCAGATTCGGAGAGCCCGGGGATCAGACGTCCACCTATACCAACTACCTGGGGGCTCTCCGCGCATCGATGTTTCTCTCGTTCATCGCCGAGGATCTATCCCGTTCGTTCATCCCCATATTCACAAAACAGCTGTACAGGCCGATTCCCGGCGTATCGGCCGAATTCGCCATGGGCCTGCCGATCATGGTTTTCATGCTGCTGATAACGCTGCTGATGCCGGTGCTCGCCACATGGAGCGAGCGCGTCGGGCGCAAGCACTCCCTGCTTGTCGGCGCGCTGATCGGCTGCCTGGCCTATGCAATGACCGCCAACGCCTTCACCATCTATGACCTGCTGCTGTGGCGGGCGCTGGCCGGCGTCAGCTGGGGGATCATCTTCGTTGCCTCGCAGGGGCTCATTCTGGACCATGCCACGGTCGAATCGCGGACGCGCGACATAGCGTTCTTCGTCAGCGTCTTCATGGTGGCTGCGCTCTGCGGTCCGCCCATCGGCGGTATCCTCGCGGACAATATCGGCTTCAGGGCCACATTTTACGTCTCCGCGGCCTTATCGCTGGCAGCGGCAACCGTTCTCTTCCGCTTTCTGCCGGGTGACACGGTTGTCGCCGATCAGGCGCCTGAAAAGCTGAAACTGGGCGACATCATTGCCCTGTTTTCGAACCGGCGCTTTCTGACGCTCGTCCTGACGGCGGCCATTCCGGCCAAGATTGCCCTGATCAGCATCTGCTACTATCTCATTCCCCTGTACGTCACCCACATGGGCTACAGCTCGGCAATGGCCGGACGGGTTCTCATGATCTACGGGTTGATGATGGTGCTCGGCCTCCCGGTTACTGCCAAGATTTCCGACCGGATGCGGAAACGCGGGGAATTTGTCGCCTTTGGGCTGCTGGTGTCCGGATTATCCGGCTTCTTTGTCCTGCTGGGGAGCAGCATCTACGTATCCATCGCCATCGTGTTCTTTCTCGGCCTGGCCCATGCGGCCAGCGTTGCGCCCCAGACCGCCATTGTGGCCGACATCTGCGGTGATGAGATCGAGCGGTTCAGTGAGGGGACGGTGTACGGCATCTACCGCCTGATGGAGAGAATCGGCAACATTCTGGGACCGGCGCTGGCGGCATTCCTGCTCAATCTGCTGGGCTTCAGGGGAACGTTCGGCGCCATCGGACTTTATCTTCTCGTCTGTGGGGCGGTGTTTATCGCGGTATTCCGTAACCACGCGGGACATGCAAAAAGCGCGGCCGGTTACGAAGGGGTGAATTCATGATGGAGCGTTTTCGCAGCCGCTCGACCCTGGTGCCGCTCTTCCTGGTGGCCCTTGCCCTGTTGTTGCTCTGGGGTGGCAGGACCCTGGAGGCGACCACGGCCAGGAGGCCCTTCAGGATCTACATGATCACCTGGCGGGAAATGACCGATGTCGAGCGCGGTTTTCAGAACTACCTGGCTGAAAAGAGGATTCCGGTCGAATACATAATCCGCCATTCAAAAAGGGATCCGGCAACCGTCCCCGGTTTTGTCGAGGAGATCCGCCGTCTGAAACCGGATCTGATTTTCACCTGGGGTTCCCCCGTTACCCTGGGGGTTGTCGGACGCTATGACGACAGGAATCCGGCAAAATATATCCGCGACATTCCGGTGGTGTTCGGGCTCGTTGCCGATCCGGTGGGGATCAGAATCTCCCCGAAACTGGCGTCCTCGGGACGCAATGTGACCGGCGTGTACCACATGGCCGGCACCGAGGCGACCCTGGCCGCGATCAGATCCTACCGTCCCTTCTCCAGGCTGGGGGTGCTGTACAACGTGAAGGAGATAAACTCCACGGTGTACGTGGCGGAAATCCGCAGGCTTGCCGCCAGGATGGGCTTCAGGCTGATCGAGCAGAAATACCGGATCGGAGCGGATGGCAACGCCTCTCCGGAAGGGGTGCCCGAGCTGTTGCGCAACCTCAGGCGGAACGGAGCGGAATGGCTGCTGATCGGACCGGACACCTATTCCACGACCATCGCGGATATTCTCGGCCCGGCCCTGCGGGAAGCCAGGCTGCCGGTATTTGTCACGACCGAGGGGAACATGTTCCCGGTTGGCGTTCTCGCCGGGCTGATCAGCAAGTACTACAGCGTCGGGCAGTTCGCCGGCTACAAGGCCGAGCAGATCCTGGTCGGGAGGAAACCGGCGTCGGCAATACCGATCGAGGCGCTCAAGCGATTTTCCTATGTCATTCATATGGATGTGGCGAAGGAATTGAAGTTCTACCCCCCCGTCTCAATGTTCAACTATGCCGAAATCCTCTGATCCCGTCCCGACGCCCGCCTCCACGGGTCTGCTCCTGCCTCCACTCCCCTTTTCCTTCCTGTTCGTCCGCCATGGAGAAACGCCGCAAAACCGGGACGGAGTGCGGTGTGGCGGAGATATCGACGCGGCGATGACGGAAGGTGGATGCGACCGGATGCGCCGGGTGGGAAAGATTCTGGCCGGCAGGGATCATGGCATAGGACTGATTGTCACGAGCGACCTGACGAGAACCCGTCAGAGCGCGCTTATCCTGAATGAAGAGCTGGGAGGGCTTCCGCTCCGGATAGAGCCGCTCCTGAATGAGCGGAGCCTCGGCCAATGGAACGGGTTGTCCATAGCGGCGACCGAGCCGCTGTTACAGGCCGGAATGACGCCGACGGGCGGTGAGAGTGAGGCGGAATACCAAACGCGCATTGAACGGGCGTTTGCCGGAATGACTGCTTTTCTGCCGCGGCGGCCCCTCATCGTCGGCAGCAAGGGTACGGCCCGGATGCTGGGCAAGATCCTCGGCGGGAAAGACCGTCTGAAGCTGGAGAATGCCGCCGTGGTTGAATTCTCCCTGGTTCCGGGCGGGGATGGGGGATACGAACTGCGGATAACCCCTGTTGCCTGAATCGACAAACGACGGTGGTCATGATGGCATTTGCGAATAATGCCGTTCTCCCCATCCCTCATGCAGCGCCGACCATTCCACCGGTCTTCCCGGCCGCGAGAGCAGCCATTCCCGGATGAACCGGATGCGGTTCATGTCACTCAACGACGGAGCATGCCCGGTTCCCGGGACATGCATGATATCGACCCGCCCCATCTTCCTCATGCGGCTGACGGTTTTCTCCAGCAGCGAATCGGACAGCATGCCGTGGATCAGCAGCACGGGACAATCAACCCTGTCCCATGCCTCCCATTGGACAAAACTGTTCCCGGCCTCCCGCTGGTAGGTCAACAGGGCGCGGATGTCGTGGCGATACACCCTGGCCAGTTCGCTGTCAGACCATTTTGTCTGGCAGTAGGTATTCAGAATGCGCACTTCCTCCGGAATGGGCCCCTCGTTGATCTGCGCCACTCCGACCTTTCCGGACAAATCCGCCGGGGTTCGGAAAGCATAGTGGCGCACCAGGGTTTCCGCACGTCGTTTACGCCGTTTTGCCGGGATGTAGGGGCCGACGTCGTTGAGAATCAGGCGCTGCACCTGTTTCGGGTAACGGGCGCAGTATTCGATTCCGATCGAACCTCCAAGAGACGTGCCGATAAAAATCACCTTGCGACGCTTCAAATGGCAAAGGAGCTGACGGACCTGCTCGATATAGGTCTCCATGGTGTAGTCGTGGCCATCCGCCAGCCAGCCACTGAGACCCCGGCCCACAAGGTCCGGACAGACTACGTGAAAATGTTCCCGCAACCTGTCCGCCAGAAAGCAGAAACGCATGGCGAAATTCACTATCCCTCCGATGCAGATCACAAGAGGGTTTTCCGGATTGCCCCACGACAGGTAGGAGCAGCGCACCGGATAGTCTGATTTCAGGCGCTTCGGCGTATGGCGCTGCAATCTCCGGGGATGTTCATAGTCGAAGCAGCAGGCGGTGAATTCGTGGCGGAAACGCGCCAGGATGGCTTCGGCGCGCCGTTCGTACTCTTCCCAGAGCGCGCGAGCCCGGTTGTCGATGATGAGTCGCTCCATGCCGTTATTACACACTATCCCCTTGAGATTACCGACCACTCTCCCCCGCCGTTGAGGGTCCGCAGCAGCCACGCATTGATGAACCAGATCTGGTTGGGCTCACTCAGGGAAGGGGTATGCCCGCAATCCGGAACATGCATGATCTCCAGACAAGGTTTTGTTCTCATGCGGTCGATGGTGCGGGGCAACAGCGCATCGGACAGCATCCCGTGGACCAGCAGCACGGGGCAGTCAACGGCGGACCACGCATCCCACTGGACAAGACTCCGCTGCGCCTGCTGCTGATAGGCGCGCAGAGCCCGGATGTCGTGGCGGTAAATCCGC
>CAZRPI010000059.1:6382-20769 GCA_964601865.1 uncultured Pelobacter sp.
GAGATGTCGCAGAAGCTGCCTGATCTGTTCAACATAGGTTTCGATCAGATAGTCGTGCTCATCGGTCAGCCAGCCGCTGAATCCCCTGCCCACCCAGTCGGGCCCCACAACGTGAAAGTGCTCCGACAGTTTCTCGGCCAGGCTGCAGAAGCGGAACGCGGTATTGACAATGCCTCCGATGCAGACGACGAGAGGCTTCTCAGGGGACCCCCAGGACAGGTAGGAGCAGCGGACCGGATAGTCGGACCTGAATCTTCTCGGAGTCTGGCGCTGCAAACGACGCGGGTGGCTGTAGTCAAAGCAGCGCTGGGTAAACAATCGGGCATGGCGAGCCAGTATTTCAGCGGCCTTCCGGTCATACTCATCCCAAAGCCGCCTGGCGGCCCGGTGCGTCTCTCCCCATTCCGGATCAGACATGCCCGTTACCGCCGTGCCTGTCGGTATACTTCAACGCCAGCATGGTGATGTCGTCCGACTGGTTTGCCCCATTGCTGAAGCTGCGCACATCCTCCCGGATCTCGCTGATGAACCCATGCACATCGTCGGTTTCCCGGCCGATCGCCGCGGAGACCAGCCGTTCTTCACCGTACAGTTCGGATGCCGTATTCATCGCCTCGGTCACGCCATCGGTATACAGGAGGATGATGTCGTTCCTGCCCATGGTTATAGTCCGGGTGGTGTATTCGGAATCCTCCATGGCGCCCACTACCAGGCCCTGGGGCACCTCCAGGAATCGGGGAGGTTCCCCTGCCGGACAGAACAGCGGCGGATTGTGCCCCGCGCTGGAAAATGCCAGTTCGCCGCTTTCGATGTCGAGAATGGCGCAGAAGATGGTGACAAACATCATGGTATCATTGTCCGGATAGAGAAGACTGTTCACGCGGGCGAGAATCTCGGCCGGAGTCCCCCTGCGCAGGGCCTCGGTTTTGATAAGGGTCTTGGAAACCATCATGAACAGCGCCGCCGGCACCCCCTTGTCCGACACATCGGCAATGACAAAGAAGAGACGCCTGTCGTCGATGAAGAAAAAATCGTAGAAGTCGCCGCCGACTTCCTTGGCGGGGTCCATCAGGGCATAGATATCGAATTCGGGATTGTCGGGAAACGGCGGAAAGATCCGCGGCAGCAGGCTGGCCTGAATCTCGGTGGCAACATTCAGTTCGCCCTGGATTCTTTCCTTGGCGGCCATGGTTTCGGTAAGATTGCGGATATAGTTCTGCAGGTCACTGGTCATCCTGTTGAAGGATTCGGCCAGTTCCTCAATCTCGTCGCCGGAATGGATGTTCAGCACATGGTCGAGATTCCCCCCGCCGATGATTTTCACCCCCTTCCCCAGTTCGAGTATGGGGGCGGTAATGATTCCGGACACTCTTCTGGCGGTAACCACCACGACGCCGATCATGATGAAAAACAGAAACGCCAGAATGACGAGCGAGAGGGAAATCTTGGTGCCCACCTGGGTCTTCACGGCCTGGATCTGTGACGCTATCGAACGCTCCGTCGGCCTGATGGGCGCATTGACATCCTCCACCGGGAGGATGAGCAGCACCGACCAGTTGGTGGATGTAACCGGGGCATGGGCGACAAAACATTCCCGGCGCAGATAGAGGCCCCGGTCCAGGCCGCTCTTTCCGGCCAGCAGGGCTTCGTCAAGCCTCCGCCGTTCTTCGCCGTCACTGTCAAGATGGAAATACTCGGCGTTACGGGATGCGTCTCCGGCGGAGACCCCGGTTTTGGCGATAACCTTCCGGTTTCTGTCCAGCAGAACCGCAACCCCCAGATTGTTCAGCTGGGCGCGCAGGATCCTCTCGTTGACGGTCTTAAGGGCAATCTCGATCCCGATTACCCCGACGGCGCGTCCATGGCCGTCCTGAACGGGTTTCGAGCAGTTGATGTAGAGGTTTTTGTCCTTCGGACTTGCATAGGGGTTGCTCCAGCCCAGTTTGCCGGAAGAAACGGCACGGGTATACCACTCAAGCTTATGGCCATCGAAAACCGCCGTGTCTCCGTTGTCCCGCGAGTAAACCCGGAACCTCCCATTGGCGGCAGCCAGAGTGACATTGGCGATGAAGGGATTATCGGCGAGCAGGGAGCGGAAGACGGAAGCACGGCCAACGGAGTCGGAGCCATTCCACACCCTGTCGTTGACTGAACTCAGCAGATTGAGGGCTGTTTCCACGGATTTGAACTCGGCGTCCAGCAGGCTGGCCTGGTCAACGGTTATCCTGAGGAGCCCGTCACGGGCAAGATTCTGCATGGCATTTTTGCCGACACGCAGGGCCTCCTGTCCCATCCCCTCATTCAACTCGGTCGTATAGCTGCCGAGGTTTTTCATGCTTATGAAGGAAATCAGGGCGAAACCAAGCAGGGCAATGTTCGTCATCGCCAACAGCGCCAGAAGAATTCTGGTTCGGATTTTTATATGTGAGAAAAGGGAAAACATGGGATAGCCATCACCACGGGTACTCTTCATCCAAAGTTGCCGAATGGAAAACAATTTTAATGTGATATCAGATGATTATATGAAAGTCACCTTCTTTTGCGGGGTAGTTTCGAATCAAGCCGATTCAGCATGGGGTGCGGCACGCCGGTTTTTTTGACTTTTTCCGGTTCCCCCAAAAGTAAAGCATTAAATTCAAATGGTTACAAGTCGCAAGGCGATAAAGCCGGGATGTGAATTCTGAAAACAAGATTCGGACGCACCAACAAAAAAGGGAGTTAACCAACCTGGCTAACTCCCTGATCATGTTTTGGCTGGGGTACCTGGATTCGAACCAAGAGATGGCGGAGTCAGAGTCCGCTGCCTTACCGTTTGGCTATACCCCACTGCAGTCACTGTCTATAGCAAATCGAGGCTGGGCAGTCAAGAGTTTTGAGACCTGGCGGATCATTCAGATATAGCATTTGACATACGAATCCTAAAATAGTATACCGTGATAGCACGAAATTTTACTCTGTAACACCGAGGTCAGAATCATGCACATGGCGGACGCCCTTATTTCACCTGCAGTCGGAGCAACCATGTGGACCGCTTCCGCCGGGATGATTGCCTACTGTTCCACCAGGGTCCGGACGGAGCGGAACGAACGCAGAACGCCGCTCATGGGTGTTCTGGGGGCGTTTCTGTTCGCGGCCCAGATGATCAATTTCACCATTCCGGCGACCGGCTCCAGCGGGCACATCGGAGGAGGGCTACTGCTGGCCATACTGCTTGGGCCGCACGCGGCCTTTCTGGTGATTGCCTCGGTACTGGTGGTGCAGGCGCTGTTCTTCGCGGACGGCGGCCTCCTGGCGCTGGGGTGCAACATCTTCAACCTGGGTTTCTTCCCCGCCTTCGTAGCCTATCCCCTTATCCACAGGACCATTGCCGGAGCTAGTCCGAGCCGTTCCAGGCTGACCACGGCCACCATGCTGGCGGCCGTGGCCGGGCTGCAGATGGGCGCGCTGGCTGTTGTCCTGGAAACCGTCGCATCGGGGATTTCTTCCCTGCCGTTTTCAACCTTTGCCGGCCTGATGCTGCCGATCCACCTCGCCATCGGTCTCGTTGAGGGATTAGTTACCGCAGCGGTGGTTTCGTTTGTCGCAAAGGCCCGCCCCGACATTATCAGGAGCGCGACGGAGGCCTCTCCCATGAGTCAACGGCCACTGCGCCCCCTGCTGCTGGCGTTCCTTGCCGCCGCGATTGTTACCGGAGGCGCGCTCTCCTGGTTCGCCTCGGCTAACCCGGACGGCCTGGAGTGGTCCATCGCCAGAGTTACCGGCAAAGAGGAACTTAAGCCCCCCGAGACGGGATTCCACGCCATGCTGGCCACGCTCCAGAAAAAAACCGCATTTCTGCCCGACTACTCGTTTGGGGGCCCATCGACACAGCCCGCGAAAACGACGGCGGCGCTCAAAGATGAGCAACTCGGCGCTTCAGTATCGGGCATCGCCGGTGGTCTGGCAACTCTCTCGCTGATCACCCTCATAGGCCTGCTGCTGAAAAAACGCTCCCTGCCTGCCAGATGATCCGTATCAGCTTCACAAACCAGACGACGAAGAGGGGGAGCGGACATGGCTCCCCCTCTTTCAACGGGGCCGTATGAGCAGGTTATCGCTGGAACACGCCCTGACCGATTTCAGGCGGCTTGACCTGCTGGCAATGGCGGATACCCCCATCCATCAGCTCGACGGCCGAGCCAAGGTCCTGGCAACCCTCATTTTCGTCATCGCGGTCATGTCGTTCAACCGCTACGAACTGTCGGCCCTGCTCCCGTTCTTTGTCTTCCCCCTTTTTCTGGCGCTGAGGGCTAACCTCCCCTCCGTCTACCTCGTCAAGAGAATCGTCATCGTCATTCCTTTCGCCATCCTGGTCGGACTGTTCAACCCGCTCCTTGACAGGCAGGTCATGCTCCGCCTGGGCGCCATCGGCGTCAGCGGCGGCTGGATATCCTGCGCATCCATTCTGGTGCGGGCCGTGCTGACCGTCAGCGCCGCGCTGATACTGATCAGCGTCACCGGCTTTACGGCCGTCTGCCAGGCACTGAACCGGATGGGATGCCCCAGGACATTCACGACCCAGCTCCTCTTTCTCCATCGCTACCTGTTCGTGCTGATGGAAGAGGCCAGACAGGTCGCGCGGGCCCGGGAGGTACGCTCCTTCGGACGCCGGGGGCTGGGTATCCGCAACAGCGGCGCCATACTGGGAAACCTGCTGCTGCGCACATGGGAACGGGCGGAGCGCATACACCTGGCCATGCTGGCACGCGGCTTCAATGGCGAATTCAGAAGCCGCAAAACAGGCCGGTTCGGGATCAACGACCTTCTTTTCCTGCTGGGATGGAGCGCCGTATTCGCGGTTTTTCGCACATGGAACATTCCCCGCCTGCTGGGCGGAATGATGATGGGGATTTTCTGAATGAACAGCATAGTGACCGTTGACAGACTCTCCTACCGGCATCCAGACGGCTCCAGAGCGCTTCTGGACGTGTCGTTCACCATCCGCCGGGGTGAGGCCGTGGCAATCATCGGGGCAAACGGCGCGGGAAAATCGACCCTGCTGCTGCATATCAACGGCTGCCTCTCCCCCCTGTCCGGAACGGTCAGGATCGGGGACCTGGAAGTTGCCGGGGCGAACATCCCCCGGATAAGACGCCTCGTGGGGATGACGTTCCAGAACTCCGACGATCAGCTCTTCATGCCCACGGTCTCCGATGACGTGGCCTTCGGCCCCAATAACATGGGACTTCCTCCCGGCGAGGTTGACGTGCGCGTCGAGAGCGCCCTGTCCGCCGTCGATGCCCTGCACCTGCGCAACAGGCCGCCGTACCGACTGTCGGGGGGCGAGAAACGCCGCGTCGCGATCGCCACGGTAATCGCCATGGAACCGGAAATAATCGTCCTGGATGAACCGACGACCGGTCTGGATTCATTCGGAAGGCGCAAACTGATCGGAATCCTGAAGAACTTCGAACACACCAGAATCATCGCCACCCATGACCTGAACCTCGTGCTCGAACTCTGCGAACGGGTGATTCTGCTCCACGAGGGGAGCATCGCCGCGGACGGACCGGCGGTAAAGGTCCTCGGCGACGCGGCGCTCCTGGAGCGCTGCCGTCTCGAACCCCCCTACCGCTCCGGACTCTGCCCCCACTGCGGGAAGTGAAATGGGGGACGGAATTGCTCCCGCCCCCCATCTTCTGAGGTAGCCTATCAACCGATTATCCTGATTCCGGATTGCAATCGGCAGAAAGCCTGTTTTCAGGTATTACTTCTGAACCCAGCGTCCGTTCTGCAGCTGGATCCACCATCCCGACTTCGCCGCGTCACGTTTCGTTTCCGCATAGGTTGCCGCCGCCTTGCCCATTATCTGGTCCAGGGTCTTCTTGGATTCGGCAACCCCGTTAATCTTCAGGATGGCCTTCGCCATGCCGTACACGACGGTCTTGCGGTTCTGGTTTTCCTGGCTGATCAGCGCCTCGTCCTGCGGCCCAAGCTTTGTCTTGTCGCGAGCCACGACCAGCCCCTGGCTCGATAATCCCACGGCCGCGCCGTCGAAAAGAGTGGAGAGTCTGGACATTCTCCCGTTCATTTCGCCGTAGGCTTTGATTACCTCCGGCATCCCCTTCAGTTCGTTCTGAAGCCTGTCGGCGTCGTTTTCAGCCGCATGGGCCACCGAACAGAACGATAGTGCGGGGACGTCCCCGAACAGACTGCTCTGGGGTTTTTTATCCGTCTGCGCCGGTTCCGTTGCCGGAGACTTTTCCGTAGCCGGGGCCTTGTCGGCACCGTTCTTCAGGAGCATGTCGTCCAGCGACTTGTACGCCTCCTTGACCGCCTTCTCGGGAAAATAGACGTTGACGGTGATAATGGCGCAGGCGGCCAGAAAAGCGCATACTCCCGCCAGCAGGTACCTGATGATTCTTGTCTTCATACGTTGCCTCCCATGTAATTACCGATCCGTGACCAGAGGGGACGAATCGGAGTCGTTGTACCAATCATACCACAAACAGCCCGGAATGAACCGAATGGCGGCACGCGACAGGAACCGTCAACGTCACTCCTGCCACTTGAACTCCGGTTCGGCGGACTGCGTCTCCGTCCCCCCGCCACCGGCGGCGGCCTTGCCCCGTGCCGATGCCTGGATGATGGAGTTCATGAGATGGTCGAGGGCGATCCGGTTCTGGCTCGGAGCGATGGTAACACTGAGATCGCGGACCCCGAAGATATTGGTATGGGAAATATCCAGATTATCGAAGGTCAGATAACCATTCTCAAGAGCGGCCACGATCTCCGCTTGATCGAAGGGACGATCCTGGCGGAAGAAGAATCCGCTCAGATTCTTGCCGGACAGCTTCTGCAGGAACACCCTGCTGACCAGCATCTTCTCGCCGCCCCCCTCGCGCGCCCACAACTCCGAGAATCCGCTGAGCCCCGAAAGTCCCCTCCCCGTCCCGCCAAGACTTATGACCCCGTCGACACGACCGGAAATATAGTCCCTGATATTGGGAATGGCGGCGCAGAGCAGCCTCAGGCTGAGATCGTTGATCAGCAGGTCCCCCCGATAGGAAAGCCCCTTTGCTAGCGTTACGTAACCGGAGCCGAAAAGCCTCCCTTCATAGAAGGACGAACGCAGTCCGGTGATCCTGGTGACCCCGTTAGCTGCATTCACCTCCAGCCTCGTCTCGCCGAGCTCCAGGGGGCCGAAAACGACGCCGCCGACGCTCATGCCCTGCGCCGCACCCGACGATTTGCGAAGCGCCACCAGAAGAAGGGGGTAGTTTTCCCGGGTGAACTCTTCCGTTTCCGGGAGGTGGCCAGGCATCTTTCCGGAAAGATCCAGGGAAAAGGGGAACGTGCCGTTGACTTCCGTCACCTTGAGCTTCTGCGACGGCGCATCCAGCATGAGGTTCCTGAAGCGCACCCCTCCCTCCAGCAGCTGCCTCCCCTCTTTCACGACAAGGGAACCCGACGTTGAGACGGTTCCATCGACGGTCGCCTCCTGGATGAGCCGGGGGAGCACGTTGACAAACCTGTCGACCACGGTGTTGACGGGAGTTTCGGGAAAGTCGAAAGTAAAACGTCCCCGACGGTTTGGCGTGAAAGGATCGGCAAGCTCACCCCCAAGGGTGAGGGTCACGCCGCTTCCGGCCGTAACCCGCGCCTTCTCCAGCGCCAGCCTCTCCCTGGACAGGGTTCCGTCCAGACTGAACCCGGCGCCGGAGATCAGGATCCTGGAGCCGCCGCTCAGCTCGATATCGCCCCCTCTGGCGCCGAAACGGCACGCCACGCCACCGGTTGCCGAAAAAGCGCCGCTGCACGTTCCGTCCAGAACACCGCCGGCAAGCGCGGCCGGATCGCCTCTGGGGAGCAGCCCTCCGAGGGACGCCATCCGGGCCCCCTTGACGCTTGCCCGGAAAGTCCCACCCCGAGCCGGATCAAAGGGGTTGAAAACCACGGCCCCGTCGAAAGCTCCCCCCAACAGCGTGCCACCCAGCCTCCCGCTGGCACCCATCCTGGAAAATGTCACCTGCGCGACCGGCGAAGCAACCGGGGTCCCGCGCCATGAAACACGGCCGGGGACAATCTCCGAGCTTCCCTCCAGCCATTTGCCCCGGCTATCCGAAAGGAGCCTGGCGCGCACTTTCCCGGAGAGTCCGTCCAGATCAGCATCCCGATAGCGGATGGCGCCGCCGGAAATATCGGCGCTGAGCGGATACCCGACCGTTCCGCCACGGGATTCCCCCGTTGGCAGCCTGGCGGCAACACGCTGAAACCTGAACGAAAGACCATCCGACAGAAACACCCCATCGTTCAGGAACACGACCCTATCCGCAACGCGGTATGCGAAGCGCGCCTCCCCTCTCCTGCCGTCCAGATTCAGCCCGCTCAGCCGTGACGAGCCATCGGCGGACAAAATCCCCCCCCTTCTGGCAAGACGGGCATCGACCAGAACATCTGCCATCCCGAAACGCGCGGCGTTCCGTGTTCCCCGGACACCCGCAAGCCGGACGGCTGCCGTTGCCCTGAAATCCCGAGCCCCCTGGCCGGCGCCCTCAACGGTCGCGATGGCGCTCCCGGACTCCAGCTTCAGGCCGGACACCCCGACGAGAGAATCAAGCCGTGAAAACGAAGGGGCTGACAGACGCAGAGCGCCGCTGAATGGGGCGGGTGCTGCCGCATTGAACCCCAGTTTCCCGCTGACGGCGCAGCCCATGATTCTGGCCGCCAGGTTGGGCGCCTGGGCTCTGATCGGTTTGAACCTGCCGGACAGGGTCACGGAAAAGGGGGCATCCAGGCTTTCCAGCATCGTTTTGCCCCCCGGCTGACGGCATGACACCCTGCCCCGCACCACAAGGGCGGACGGAGCTCCGGAGAGAGCAAGGGTGGCGCTCAACCCCGCGAATACCGACCGGTCCGAGCGCTTCAGCCAGGCGTCGCGCAACAGAAGAGTCCCGCGAACACTGTTCACCCCTGAGGCACAGTCCCCGGCAAGATGGATTCCGCCATTGCCAAGGGTTCCGCCGAATCTTGTCGTCTGCCGTTCCTTTTCCGGCAGAAGAACATTAAGGGGGGCCAGGTCCGTCTGATTGAGGTCCAGATCAATGAGGAAGCGACGGTCCTTACGAAGCCCGTCAACCGAGGCAGCCGCACGCGCCGCAACCGCGTTGTTCAGCATCAGGGTCAGGGATTCGAGTCTGGCCCGGTCCGCCGTGCCGTCGTAATCCGCCGACAACTGAACTTTGCCGAATGTCGGAACCGTCCTTCCTCCGGCGACGGGGAGTGACACACGGTTGAATTCGGCGGTTCCCCTGATCCGAAGGCGCCCGCCCCGCAGAACGGCGGCCAGTCGGAGGGCGCCGCCCGCGTCCCTTGCCGCGGGATTCCCCCGCAGTCCCGGCATCTCCTTCAGACTGAGGGATGGCGCCGACAGCAGCAGATCCAGCGAGGGTCTGTCGCCGGGGCTGACCAGTCCGGTCAGGGAATAGCGGTTGCCTGCCGGATCATCGCAAGTGAGTTCAAGCCTGGCGCTGTTCGTCCCCTTAGTGGTGAGGTTCGAGAGCCGCAGTGAAACGTCCTTCACTCCCTGACCGTTGACCAGAACGGTTCCCCCGCTGACCACAAGACTCTTTATGAACAGTGCCTCCCCGGAGCCTTTCCTGGCAGCGAACTGCCGCTGCAATCCGGAAAAATTCCAGACACCGGCGCCGTTCCGGCGCAGATCAACCCTGAGCCCCCTGATGGCGAGGAGCCGCAGGGAGCGTTTCCCTGTCAGGATCTTGCCCCAGTCAGGGGCGATGGTCAGCTCATCCACCCGGCAGAGGTCGCCGGAGGCGGCAGCGGAGGGATTGGCCAGCGCAACTCCGGTCAGGGAAACGGCCGCGCCGTCGGTCCTCAGCGCGGCCACGCGCACCGGCTGCCGCAGGTAGTCGGTGAGAATCCGGGACAACAGCGCGGGCGCGGGGGGGCTGTTCAGAAAGATCACCAGCAGAAGAACGGAGGCCGGCACGGCGCACGCCGCCACCAGCAGGCAGCACTTCATGAGATGACGCGACGAACCTGACAGACTCTGTGCTGTTTCCCCTTCCCCCATATCACTCTCTCCCTGTCAAAGAATTTAAACCGAAAAACCACGTTTTGACAACAGTGAGACATCACGATTTATCGGATTTCTGATGGTCGGACCATCCATTTTGTTGGACCTTCTGCCGGCAGGTATGGTATTTTAATCTCCATTTGAACATGCGGATAATGGTGTAACGTTTGACGATAGATATTGTTGTGACATGATATGCAAAATCAGCGCGGGAGAAACAACGACATGTCGTTACTGAAACAGGTGATCGAATCGATCGAATTGTCGGAAGAGGCGTTGACAAAGATGCTCATCGCCGATGTCAGGGAAGTCTTCAGCACCATGGTGGGCATTGAAGAGCTGCTGCACGTCCCGTCCCTGGTCGAACCCATGACCCATTTTGAGGACTGCGTAACAGCAATGGTAGGAATGGCCGGCGCCTACAGCGGTCTGGTCTGCATACACACTCCACTGAATCTGGCTCTCCAGATCACCTCCGGCATGCTGGGAATGGAGGTGACCGAGCTGAACGAGGATGTCAACGACGCTCTGGGAGAGATCGCCAACATGATCGCCGGATCTTTCAAGCTGCACCTCACCCGCTGCGGCGCTGACATCCGCATTTCGACGCCGTCCGTGGTTACCGGGTCGGAATACGCCATTACCGCCGGCAACGCGAACGACACCATCACGCTCCGTTTTGCAACCGATGACGACTGGTTTGTCGTGGCCATCACGCTGGAGCAGGAATAGACGACCACAGGTCATTTTCAGTCCATCAGGCGCGATGATGCTCCGGTTATCGTCCGGAGGGGCGGCGTACCCAACCGGAGAACGACCGTTCGATTGAACGGTTGACCAGGAAAATGGCGGGCAAGGACGACGGACCGATCCCCTTCCTACTCACGTGAAGGGGATTTTTCTTAAGGGAGTCATAAAATAATATATTACCAAATCTGTAGGGGCGAGGCGGGACCTCGCCCTGTTGGCATGCCGACATTATTGCCATCAGAACCGGGGCGACCCACCGGGATCGCCCCTACGGGAAAACGGTATATTGGTAGTTCCCAGGTCCCTAAGCATTGCCCCGCAGGCGGGATCAAATGCCGCAATCATGGTAGCCGAGAACCCGGCCAGACACCCTGACCGGCCGGCAGACAGAACCGGCCGGGCAGCGTCAAGGAAGAAATATGCGGATACGACTCAACGAAAAACCAATTACCGTGGCAGAGGGCGCCACTCTGTCCCTTCTGGCCGAACACCGCAAACCGGGCGCCGACGTCCTGATTCTGAACGGTTTTCCCGCCGCGGGCGACACGGTTCTGAACGAGGGGGACGAGGTCTTTCTTATCAGGCGGGGAGAAGTGCCGGATCGGGATGAGCTGGAATCCGTGATGGCCGCCCGTCACACACCGGGAGTTCACGCCCGGCTCAAAGGGGCAAGCGTCGGCATCGCGGGTGTGGGCGGCCTCGGTTCAGCCGTGGCCGTGGCACTGGCGCGGGTCGGCGTCGGCCGGCTGGTGATCGTTGACTTCGATGTGGTGGAGCCGTCAAACCTCAACCGGCAGCAGTACTTCATCGACCAGATCGGACAGTACAAGGTTGACGCACTGGCGGAAAACCTCCAACGGATCAACCCCTTTGTCGTTGTTGAGAGTCACAGGACGCTGCTCTCTCCCGACAACATTCCCGCCTTCTTCGCATCCTGTCCCGTCGTGGTGGAGGCATTCGACCGGCCGGACATGAAAGCCATGCTGGTGGAGACCCTGCTCTGCGCCAGCCGGGAGGTCAGGGTCGTGGCGGCCTCGGGTCTTGCCGGATATGGTCCCAACAACGGCATTACCACCAGACGAGTCTCGGGAAGGCTTTTCCTCATCGGCGACAGCATCTCGGAGGCCAGACCCGGCAGCGGCCTGATGGCGCCGCGTGTCTCCATTGCCGCCGGCCATCAGGCCAACCAGGTGGTGAGGATCATTCTGGGGGAAGAGGATTGACATGCTTCCGGACAGGATGGAGTTTCCGGAGGATGGAGCGTAGCGGGAACGCCGGCATCACGGTAAGGCACCGCATAATAGCCTGGGCAGATTTCGTTCGCCCTGAACTTGTCGAAGGGCAGCCGTGCATGGTTTGACAGGCCTGTCCTGAGCAACGGCGAAGGGCTCGCCACGAACGGCAAATGAATCAACTGATTACTTTACTGCTCCCAAGCGCGCTTTCCAGGATACGCCTTGCGCACCGCGGCCGCTTCAGGGGTCCCAGTGACTCTTCAGATCGGTCCTCAACGTCCTGAACAGGTCGCTTTTCTCGTAAGTTTTAAAGAAGAGGGGGAGCAGCTTGAAATAGCGCCCCACCATTTCGATCTCGCCCTGGCTCTTCATCTTTTTCAGCACCCGGGTCACCGTTTCCCGGGTAATGTGCACCCGGTCGGCAATGCTCTGGTGAGAGAGGGTCGCATTGATGATCACGCCGTCCGTATCCCGGATGCCAAGGTTCGTACTGTAATGGTACAGGGTTGCCCTGATCTTGGACTCCGCCTCATTGATGCCGATGATGGTGTGGAAGAGCCAGCTTTCACGCAGCCGTCCGCAGAGGACCTCGATGATCTGGAGCAGCTTCTGTTTGTCCTGGAGGAAAAAGTCCTCGAACACATCTTTTGAGATGAGGAGAACCTTGCACGGTTCATTGGCAATAACCGTGGCGGAGTCGGTCCTGTTGTCGAGCATCCCCACGTCGCCGAAACAGTCACCGCGATGCCGGAACGCCATGACACGTTCCTGTCCGTCAACGGTAATGTCCACCACCCTGACCTGACCTTTCAGGACGATGTACATCTGTCTCACTTCTTCACCCGCCATCATGATGACCTCGTCATTGGCGTAGCTGTAGACGTTGCATCTCTCCAGCAGGGAGGACAACTGTTCCTCGCTGAAGCTATCGAAGAGCGGAGCCGACCTGATGATTTTTTTCGCAAGATTGAGATCGAACTTTTTCCTGATCATGCCGTTCACTCCTTACCAAGCGGGCCATTCGTGGTATAAGTCGATTCTCGTTGACTGATCCGGCAGTCCCTCCGATGCCCGACCACGCAAAACTGCCGGCAGCGGGACACCACGGGAAAACTCCGGCGAATACGCGTAATCGCCGCCAAAACTGATACTGACCGCCGACATCGGATTACAACTATCCGGCTAGTACCTATATACTACAAAAAAAATGTCATTGCTGCCGGATTTTTCGTGAAGATGCAGTCAGGAAAATAAAACAGTTCGGGGAGAAACACCATGAAAATTGCCGTTGCCATGAGCGGCGGCGTGGACTCATCGGTAACCGCGGCCCTGCTCAAACGGCAGGGGCACGAAGTCATCGGCATAACCATGCGCCTGTTCGAACCCCACTGCCAGGGGAAGGGGTCGGCTGTCCGGGATGCGGCGCTCGTGTCCTCGCACCTGGGGATACCACACCACCTGGCACATTTTGAGACGGAATTCCGGGAACTGATCATCGATGACTTCATCGGCGAGTACACCTCCGGCCATACACCCAATCCCTGCGTGCGTTGCAACCGCTTCATCAAATTCGGCCTGCTGCTGGATGAGGCGAGAAAACTGGGCGCCGAACTCCTGGCGACGGGACACTACGCCCGGAAAAGCGTTGACCCGGACGGTGTCTGCCACCTGCGCATGGCGCGCAACAGGCGCAAGGACCAGTCATACTTCCTTCACTCCTTCTCCCAACAGCGCCTGGCGCGGGTGACCTTCCCCCTGGGAGAGATGGAGAGCAAGGACGAGGTGCGCCGACTGGCCGTGGAGTTCGGTCTGCCGGTGGCGGACAAGGGTGACAGCCAGGAGGTCTGCTTCATCCCCGATGACGACTACGTGGCCTATCTGGAGCAGCATGGCCGGCTGAACGCGGTTCAGGGGGATATCATCCATGTGGGGGGGAAGCTCATAGGACGGCACCACGGCGCCCACCGCTACACCGTCGGCCAGCGCAGGGGGCTCGGCATAGCCTGGAGCGAACCGCTCTACGTGGTTGCCGTCGATGCGGAGAACAACAGGGTTATCGTCGGTGAGGAACCCCATGTATACGCGGACGGCCTGACCGGCGGCGACATGAACTGGATCCAGACGCCCGCATCGGACCGGTTCGACGCAACCTGCAAGATCCGCTACCGGCATCAGGCCGTCTCCTGTCGGGTTGAGCTGCTGGAGGAGGGACAGTGCCGCGTGCTGTTTCACGAACCGGTCAAGGCCGTAACCCCCGGCCAGTCGGTGGTCTTCTACCGGGACGACGAGGTCCTGGGTGGGGGGAGGATCCTGACGGCACTGAGGGA
>CAZRPI010000060.1:0-20380 GCA_964601865.1 uncultured Pelobacter sp.
AGAAGAAGTGCCGGGACTGCAAGGGTATGCAGGTCAAGCTCGCGGAGAGCCCTTTCGCATTTTGACGAGGATATGATGGCTCTCGGGGTGACTGTGGCGATGAGCCGGGTCAGGTTATCCAGCTTCAGATCCGGATTGATGGGCACGGTAACCCCGCCTGCCTTGAGGATTCCATAGTAAGCGGCGATGTATTCGCGACAGTTTTCCAGCAGCAGTACTACCCTCTCGCCGGATTTCAAGCCATGATCGATAAGCCAGTGGGCAACGTGATTTGCCTCACGATTGAGATCGTTGTAGGTTGATTCCTGGTCACCATGAATTATTGCGCACTTGTCCGGCAGTGAGCGTGCGTTGTCTTCCAGGAACTGGTGAATCAGATTTGCCTTAAACTGAGATTCCATAGGACGACTCTATGCGGGCCTGATTTACTATTCAGACGTTTCATAAGGGTTTGTGGGACTAAATCGGCACGTAAAAGCTATGATGCAGCCAGCTTTCTGCCAAGAAAAGAAACAATATTGGAGATGGAGTCGAGGTTCTCGGGCACCAGCTCATCGTCCATAATTTTTATTGAGAAGGCTTCCTCGAGAAAGCTGATTACCTCAAGAATCCCGGTGGAATCAATCATCCCCGACTCAAGGAATGAAGTGTTATCCTCAAGGCCGGTGTCATCCCCGAAAAGAAAGTTTTCAACTACGTATGCTCTCACCTGGTCACGCATCTTGTTCACTATGATCCTTTCAATTTTTCCGTTTATACAACTATTTCCGGCACTTCCCCCATCAACAGGGGTTTCATATGCAGGTATCGGGTGGTTGCGCGTTTCGTTTCAATATCGTCATAGACCTTCTGTACCTGTAGTGGCGTCAATCCCGTTACCTCGGCCACCCTGTCCGCATCCACCCCGCTGTTTTTACCCAGAAGGCAGAGGTCCATCTCGCGATACGGGAGGGAAAAGTAGAATTCATCCTGTCCCTGGGCAAGGGAATAGGTGTCGGTGGTTGGGGGACGTTTTCTGATCTCCACTGGAATATCAAGGAATTCGGCGAGTTGGTAGACCTGGGTTTTGTACAGATGCGCGATCGGTTTGATATCCGCCGCTCCGTCGCCAAGCTTGACAAAAAACCCCTGGTCGTATTCCAGACGATTGGGGGTTCCGGCAACGGCATAGTTCAGGCGGTCCGCATGGTAGTATTCGAGCATTTTTCTGGTCCGCTGTTTGAAATTGGTGGCGGCGACTATTTCCAGGTATGGCTTGAGAGGAAGACGGGCCGTCACTGCCTTTCCATCCGGTGATTGGGCTACAACCGAGAGAAGACTGAATCCCTGATGTTCAAAAATGCTTGAAATTACGATTTTTGACTTCCAGTCCGAGGAGTATTCGGGAATGGCCAGTCGGACGGCCTCATCGTATAGTCTGTAGAAACCGATGGATTCGAGTATCGGGGAAATATCTATCCGTTGTGACTGGATTCCCAGGTGGTCGATAACGGAACGGCTCAGGCTTGTGGTTTCCTCGGCGGAGTGGCGTTCCGGCATCTCCAGACCGAAGACACGGTCCGGCCCCAGGGCCTTAACCGCAAGTGCGGCGGTAACACTGCTGTCTATGCCGCCCGAAAGGCCGACGACCAATCCCCGCCGTTTCAACTTATTCTTGAGGCCTTCCCTGATACGTTTGCAGATGTCTTCAGTCTCCTGCTCTGCGTCAATTGTGAGTGAGTCATATGAAAATCCGGGTGTTTGTGTCATTTATTCCTCCAGTTTCCGAATCAGTGACGAGTTGACATGCGGGGTCGTCTTCTGTCCGAAGCCTAATTTGTCCCCTGTGTGCATTTTTTCCGTCTGTCAACCTTCCTGTCCACAACCAGTTTTTTTATCTCGTGCGCATCAAAGCCGGTTATGAATTGCTCATGCAGGATCTGGGCCGAAAGGATTCCTGTCAGAGCCATGTTCTGGGTTTCGCTTTCTACGAAACGGTCATCCCTGGTATACCTGTTAACCAGATGACCGGTTTTCATGGGGTCGAAGTACCCCGTCCTCTTCAGGGCTTCCCCGGAAAGGTAGCCATGGGCATAATCGCTGCTGTTGCCGAAGAACACATCCCTTATGGGAGCTCTATAGGGATGTTTTGGACGTGACAGGATCAATGTGGGAATGAGATTCTCAAATGCTTTCTTAAGAATGTGTTTTTCTTTCAGAACCTTGATTTTCCATTCAGGTGGCAGTCTCATCGCGAAATCTATTACCCGGAAATCCAGAAACGGCAGTCTGAGCTCCAATGAGTTTGCCATGCCTACCCGGTCTCCCTGGGATGACAGGAGATAATTGGAGAGGAATATTTCCATTTCAAGATACTGTGCCCTGGCTAGCAGATCACGGTTTTTAAAGTCTGCGGGAAGATGTTCGCTAATATCCGTTTCCGGATGGTATCCATCAAGCGAACTGATGAATTCCTTCGAGAAAAAGGTGCTGTTTTTCCCGGTGTTCTCCCATCGTATGCGATGGGAGAAGAGGGGGTCGTTGAAACCTTTTTCCGTTACCGCGAAAAATTTCTGCAGGTATGCTCGCCCGCGGGACGGGTTCTTGAAAATATAGGGATAGAGCCTTTCGAGTAGGCGGGGACGGAACCGCGAGTCGGGATTCCTGCTCCAGAAGGCCCTGACCTTGGCTTCCTTGAAGATGTTGTAACCGCCAAATATCTCGTCCGCGCCTTCCCCGGTCAATACAACCTTGAAATTGTTCCGGCGGACCAGGCGTGAGAGGAGGAACATGGGGACCGGCGCTGTCCGGAGCAGCGGCTTTTCACAGTGCCACAAGACCTTCGGAAAGTTTTCTTTGATGTCTTCATTTGAAATCAGGACCTGACTGTGATCGGTCTTGAGATGCCCGACCATTTGCTGCTGATACTCAGTTTCGTCGAATGCCTTGTCTGAGAAACTCAGGGAAAATGTCCGCAGGTTATTATTGAAATTGCCGGAAATCAGAGAAGTTATGATCGATGAGTCAAGTCCTCCGCTCAGGTAGGCTCCTACGGGAACATCGGCTCTCAGCCTGATTCTTATGGCATCGGTCAGCAGATGCCTGAGCTCCTCCAGCGCTTCGTCAAAGGTGCCGCGCCAGCGTGACTCGGGAGGATAATAGGGAATCGTCCAGAAAGGGGCCAGCTGCACGATCCTTCCCTGTCTCAACAGCATGAAGTGACCCGGTGGCAGCTCGTAGATATCCTTGAAAACCGTTTTCGGTGTCAATGTCGTCCACAGGGTGAATATCTGGAAAAGAGCCGTGGGATCAATTTCTCTGGGTACCGAGGGGTCAAGAAAGAGAGCCTTGATTTCCGAGGCGAAAAGGAATTTCTCACCAATCTGGCAGTAGTGCAGAGGTCTGATGCCGACCCGGTCCCGGGCAAGAAACAGTTCTTCCCTGACGCCGTCCCATATGGCGAATGCGAACTGTCCGTTCAGTCGTTCAAGACAGGAAGAGCCGAATTCCTCGTAGATGTGGATCAGAACCTCGGTATCAGTGCCGGTTTTGAATATGTGCCCCCTGCTCTGGAGTTCCGTTTTCAGTTCGGGATAGTTGAATATCTCCCCGTTGAACACGATCCAGATGGTGCCGTCTTCGTTGCAGATGGGCTGAATGCCATCTCCCAGTCCAATGATGCTGAGACGGGCATGTCCCATGGCGACTCGGTCATCCAGGTAGACACCGGTCTCATCTGGTCCGCGATAGTTGATCATTGATATCATTTGCGAAAGCAAATGTTCAGGGTCGGAATCATAATTTAGAACGCCTGCTATGCCGCACATTCTCTGTTCTCTCTCGAAAGCGTGTAGTTGTCGTATTTCACTTGGAAATATGAGTTAAGCTCCTGAAACTTTATAAAGATTTATTTGTGAAAACACAAATCAAATGTTCTGCCGGTAAGGGGGTTGGTAAAATCGGGTTGATTGTGAGATAACCGGCCAATGCGCCAACGTATTTTGCGGCTGAATCTTGAAAAATGTGATGGAAATCACAATGCCGCACGTATCTTTCTGAGATAAGGGAAACAAAAAAATCAGGTAGACGATAATACTAAACCATTCGTGAGAATGGGACGGAAAGCCTACAGGGTCTCTCTGAGACAGCCGGGTCGCCGAAATGCCAGCAACAAGGTATGGGGCCCCGGCTTTTTTTGTAAATGATAGCCGGGTTATCGGGTAACCGCAACAAGGCATTTTTTGCAGGATACAGGAGAGGACCGATGCTTATCCAGATTGGGAAAGGGACCGACAGAGGTGGGGAAAGGCTGGTCAGGCCGTTTCTTTCCACGATGTTAACCCTTTTTTTCTTCCTGATCGCCAATACGGTCTGCTTGGCAACGAGCGTGACCCTTCAGTGGGATGCCAATACCGACTCCGATCTTGCGGGTTACAAGGTCCATTACCAGGCCGACTCTTCTTCCCAGCCCTTTGAAGGGTATACTCCGATCGATGTGGGAAACAAGACAACGGCAACCGTAAGCGGTCTGGACTCTAATCATTCCTACTACTTTGCCGTGACCGCCTACAACTCTTCCGGTGAAGAGAGCGCCTATTCCGGCGTAATCGGCGTACCCGAGATGGTCTCCCCCGCGACCTCCATAACCTGTCCCGCCAACAACGCCACGGTGAGCGGCACGGTATCGGTTGCCGCCAGCGCCAGCGACAATGTCGGCGTTTCCAGGGTGGAGTTTTATGTGAACAATGTCCTGCAGGCCACGGAAACCTCATCTCCCTACGTCTTTTCCTGGGACACCGGCGAACTCTCAGACGGCAGCTATACCCTCATGTCCAGGGCGTACGACGCCGTCGGCAACGTCGGCCAGTCGGCCATTGTGTCGGTTAAGGTTGCAAACGGAACCCCGGCGGTGTCAATTGTTTCGCCTTCCAGCGGTGCCACCATTGGCGGGACGGTAGTCATAACAGCCGGCGTAAGTGACAGCGCAGGCGTGGCCAAGGTTGCGTTTTACGTAAACGGTTCGCTGAAGACAATCGACAAAAAGGCGCCCTATGTCTACAACTGGAATACCGAAACGTCAAAGAACGGCAGCCATACCATCATGGTCAAGGCCTATGACGCATCGGGCAACGCGTCGTCAGCCAGCATACCGGTAACGGTATTCAACGACAGGAAGGCTCCAGCGGTTGCCATCATTTCTCCAGCAAGTGGCTCAGTGGTCGGCGGATCCCTGACAATCAACGCCAGCGCCAGCGACAATGTTGGAGTGACCAGAGTCGAAATCTATGTAAACGGTAAATTGAAAAAGAGCGCAACGGGAGAGGCGTGCTCTTTTACCTGGAATACGAAAGATGTGGGCAACGGAATGTACAGCATTAAGGCCAAAGCCTATGATGCCGCCGGAAATGTGAGCTCAGACGGAGCATGGGTAAGGGTATCCAACGACAAGACGGCGCCCACGGTATCCATCGCCTCTCCATCGAAGAACGCCAGGGTCAGCGGGACCGTTTTGATCAAAGCCAGCGTCAAAGACAATGTTACGGTAGCCAGGGTGGAGTTTTACGTAAATGGTTTGCTGAAATTCACGGGAACAGTATCTCCGTTCAGGTATGACTGGGATACGAAATCATCGACGAACGGCGGCAACACCATCATGGTCAAGGCGTACGACCCGGAGGGGAACGCGCGGTCGGCTAGTCTCCCGGTTACCGTGAACAATCCATGAATGTTGCCAATACCTTTAACGTCCTCCGTAGCAGACCGCTACTCGCCACTGCAGACCTGGTTGCGGCCCCGCTGTTTGGCCTGGTAAAGGCGGGCGTCGGACTGCGCGATCAGTTGGTTCGGTTCCAGGGTTTCGTCGGGAATGATCACCGCCACGCCCAGGCTGACCGTCACAAAAGGCGCGGTTTCGGAGGTCGGGTGGGGAATGCGTCGTTCGCGGATTGCCTGCAGCATTGCGTTTGCCTTGTGCAAAGCCCCGCTTGCATCAATTCCGGGAAGAACACATGCGAATTCTTCACCGCCGTAACGGGCTACCAGATCATGGGGCCGCCCCAGGTTGCTTTTCAGAATTGAAGCAACCTCCTGAAGACATACATCACCCTCCAGATGTCCGTAGCAGTCGTTATACTTCTTAAAGTGGTCGATATCGATTAAAAAGAGCGCCAATGGGATCTTGTGACGCCGGCAGTACCGCCACTCGGTCATGAAAGACTCATCGAAACGCCGCCTGTTTGCCACGCCGGTCAGACCGTCGATGAACGCCATGGAACGGAGGAGGTCGGATTGCGCCTTGAGTGTGAGGTGGGTATGAACCCTTGCGCGTACCACCGAATGGTTTAAGGGCTTACTTATGAAGTCAACCGCTCCTGCATCAAGACCCCGGGTTTCGTCTTCGGGATGCCCCTGCGCCGTAACAAAAATTATAGGAATGTCCTTTGTCCGTATTCCGCTCTTCAGACGACGGCAGACCTCAAGACCATTCATGGCCGGCATGACAATGTCCAGCAGGACCAGATCCGGTGGATTATTGAGGCAGAGTTCCAGCGCCTGGATGCCGCTGGTGGCTATGAACACCTCATGGTCCTGACGAAAAATTTCGTACAATTCCTGGATATTAATGGGCTGATCATCAACTACCAGAAGTCGTGGCCGATGGGTAAAGGGAGGAGGATGTTGCTGGTCTGAGATACTCATCTTGCCGGAATTCATAACCCTAGCCTCTCTCTGATGCTTTGACAATGGTCGGCAGCGGTGGGGAAATCCAGTCTGTCCAATGCCCTGTCAATGGGGAGCAACCGTTCCAGCAACCCCGAACCGCACCTTTGCCTTATCTCTTCATACTCCTGAATGGCACGCATATTTCCGGATCTGAGCAGTTTTTCCACTGCGCTGAAACGCGCCCCAAGGTCTTCATGCTCGATCGGTATTTCCGGATTGCAAACGTCCGCCGGAACAGCGCGGGAGAGCTCTAGACCATCCAGTACGCCCTGTAAGCTGACGACGGTTTGGGATAGCTGCTGGTCCAGATTGCACAACATGGTCAAAACATCTGAAGACTCCATGCCAGCGCGAAGGGATGATTCTGCCTCCGAAGCCGAACGGGACAGGGCAGTTGCCCCGAGGGTTGCCGCGACCCCCTTGAGGGTATGCAGTTCATCGGCGGCACTGACGTTGCAGCCCTCGTGTATATGACAGCGCACGCGATCCAGCACATCTCGTTCATTCAGTAGAAACTCACGCGCCAATTTTGCGTACAGGACAAGGTTACTGCCGAGGCGGAACAGGGCGCTCTGCAGATCAAAACCGCAATGTTTCGCAGATGAGGCGTCGGGAGAGATCCGCTCCGCCGCAGATCCCCCGCAGTGGGTCAGCAGAACGGCAACAAGGTTCTCGATGTCAACCGGTTTTGCCACGTGGTCGTTCATTCCGGAGGCGATGCATTTCTCGCGGTCTTCAGGGAGCGCATTGGCTGTCATCGCTATGATGGGAAAATCCGTCATTCCAGGGAGAGCCCTTATTCGCCGGGTTACGGTGTAGCCATCCATGTCGGGCATGCTGATATCAGTAAGCAGGGCGTCGAAGGGAGGGTTCTTTTGGGATATCAGTGCCAGCCCCTCGCCTCCGCATGTGGCCATAGTTACTTCTGCGCCTTCATCCGACAGAATTTCACTGGCGACCATGCGGTTGATCTGGTTGTCTTCCAGCAGCAGCAGGCGCAGTCCCCGCAAGCGACTTCCGTGAGGACGGTTTGCGCACGGTGCGGATTGATGCTCCTTTGGGGAGTGGTCTTCTTTGCCCGGCCTAAAGACAATTTTGAAAGAGAAAAGACTCCCGCTGCCAGGGGTGCTCTCTACATTCATTTCCCCGCCCATCATCCGCACCAAACGCCGGCTGATGGCCAACCCCAGTCCGCTTCCTCCGTATCGCCTTGTGGTGGAAGATTCCGCCTGCACAAAGCCGTCGAATATGCTTTCCAGTTTGTCCGGCGGGATACCGATGCCGGTATCACTGACGGAAAATTCCACATCAATCCGGTCGGGAGTAATCGAAAGGGGGCGCATTGAAACCTGTACCCTCCCTTTTTGCGTGAATTTGACGGCATTTCCCACCAGATTGAGCAGTATCTGCTGCAGCCTCAATGAATCCCCCCGCAGGAGGGGAGGCAATGCGGAATCGGTGTTGAAAAGAAGTTCGATCCCCTTTTCCTGCGCGGCCGGAGAGAGAAAAACATCAATGGTGCGCAACAGATCGTCGGGACGGAACGGGGCTGTTTCCAGTTCCATTCTCCCCGCCTCGATCTTGGAAAAGTCCAGGATGTCGTTCAGTATGTTCAAAAGCGACCTGGAGGCCAGGCACGCTTTCTCAACGTAGTCCCGCTGCTTGGGTGACAATCCGGTGCGCTGCAGCAGGTGTAAAAGACCCAGAATGGAGTTCATGGGAGTGCGGATTTCATGGCTCATGTTGGCCAGAAAACGGCTCTTGGCGGCGTTGGCGGTCTCGGCTTCTTCAGTCCGCAGCTGCAGTGCCGTGTTGAGTTCCTCAAGCTTGAACTGGGTCTGCTTCAGTTCGGTGACATCGGATACCAGTTCGTAGAATCCTCGTATCAGGGGGCCATCAGTGTCGGGAATGTAATGGGTGAGAGTATGGCTCCGTTCGCCACCCGATTTTGTCAGACTCCGCTCGAACTGCTGGGCTTCGCCTCGCAGGACCTTGGCTATGAAGGGTTCGTTGGCCATATACTGCTCGGCTCCCAGCAGATCGCGCATGGGCATCCCCAGGATTTTTTCCGGGCGCTCGCCGAACCATGCCAGATACTCATTGTTGGCGAACGCGCAGCGCAGTTCATAGGTCCAGTATCCCACCATGCCGGGGATGATGTTGGCCAGGAGTTGCAGGAAACGTTCATTGTCCCTCAGGGCATGTTCGCTGTTCACCTGCTCGGTTATGTCTTTGCTGACCCCGATCATTCGTGCCGCCGAGGAGGTTCCCCATTCGTGCCGTCGTCCGAGACTCTGAATTATGCGGATCTCTCCGCTGTCGCGGCGGATACGGTAGGTGGTTTCAAAAGGTCGGTTTTCTTCGAAGGATTTTCTGAGGGACGTTTCGACTGCCCCCAGATCTTCCGGCAGCAGGCTCGCTTTCCATGCCTCATACAGCGGAAGGGCTTGGGAAGGTGAGACACCGAAGATATCGAACATGGCCTTATCCCATGAAAGCGTTTTACTCCGCGGTTCGTAGTCCCACATGCCGGCGCCTGATATCGCGCCCATCAGGGAAAGTCGCAGATCGTTTTCGCGCAGGAAATCTTCACAGTGCCGTGAAAAAATAGAACAAGCCGTTTGCCTACTGGAAGGGTCTGAATAGGATTTCATCCGTTTGTGTACCGCACAGGTCTGGGCCTGTTCCCCTGTTGTGGTGGATCTTCGGACCAATAATATATTGCGCACCCTGATCCGGCAACAGCATTTTGTTCATGTGGAATGCGCGTTGTCGCTGGCTCTCTCTTCTGCCGGTCAACGGCGGTTTCCGGAGGACAAGCGATTTTCGTTTTGATAAAAAACGGTTGCCATGGTCCGACGATTCATAGCATAACATAAACCAACTCTTCAGGTTGGAGGGCATAATGCAATTCTTCATCGATTCTTATTTTCCGGACGATATCCATGCCGCAGGCGATACCGGCATGGCCAGTTTCGAAGACAAAAGGCCCCTGTACATATCCGGCAGCAAGGATTTTCTCGCTTTCTACCGGGAAGAAATCAGGAAACTGCACGCATCCGGCGCATCAGGCTCTGAGGTTACCCATCTGATCTGCCGCATGATGGATGAGTTGATAACCAGGCTGTTTCACTCGATTCTGGATGATTTCGATACCAGCGGCGGTTACATGGAGAGTATGACCCTCGTTGCGGTGGGCGGATACGGCAGGGGTGAGCTGAATCCGTACTCCGATATCGATATCATGTTTCTGCACGACGGCGGCATACCGGTCGATACCGTGGAAGATATTGCCCAGAAACTGCTCTACTTCTTGTGGGACATGCGTCTGGATGTGGGTTACTCGGTGCGGATGATCCAGGACTGCGTCGAAATGGCAAAGGATGACGCAACGGTCAAGACCGCCCTTATGGATGCCCGCTACCTGAATGGCAGTTCGTACCTGTTCCAGGATCTGCACAAGGCCATTTTTACCCAGGTTCTGCCACGATTCAGCAGCAAGTTCATCAAGGAAAAGGTGGTGGAAATGAAGGCGCGCCGGGAAAAATACGGGTCAACCGTGTATCTCCTGGAGCCCAATCTTAAGGAGGGTGAGGGGGGACTCCGCGATCTGCAGACGGCATTGTGGATTGCGCGGGTCAAGTACAAGTTCGACAATCCCCGTGAATTGATCGTAAAGGGAGTCGCACGTGAACAGGAACTGGACGATTATGACTCCGCTCTGGATTATCTGTGGCGCATCCGCAATGAATTGCATTATTTCAGCGGCCGCAAGAACGACCAGCTGACCTTTGACGCCCAGGTTCATCTGGCCAAATTCCTGGGATACAGGCAGCATGACGACATTCTGGCCGTTGAAGATTTCATGCGTGACTATTACCGGCATGCCGTCAAGGTGGAATACCTGGTCTCAACCATCGTCTCGCGCTGCGTCTGGCCGGACGAGGGCGCCATGAAGATAATGGGCTATTTTATCCGCCGTCCGGTGGGTGACGGATGTTTCGTGCTCAAAGGGGAGTTGACCGTACAGGATGAAAGTATTGTGGAGAAAAATCCGGTCGTACTGATGCGGATATTCGAACTTGCCCAGAAGCACGCCGTGGAACTGAGCATCCCGGTGATGGGGCTGGTGCGGAAAAGCCTGCATCTGGTCAACGACAAATTCCGGCGCAACCGTGAGGTGTGCAAGTCGTTCATGAACATACTGCGCTCACCCCGTGATGTGGCCAAAACCTTGCGCATCATGCATCACTTGGAGTTTCTCAACCACTTTATTCCGGAAATGGAGAATATCTACTGCAAGGTGCAGCACGATATCTACCATATCTATACGGTTGACATTCATACCCTGGTTGCCATCGAACAGGCTGAAAAGATAGTCAGGGGAGAGTTGCGGAGCGAACTTTATCTCCCCAGTGAGGTTGGCGGCCAGATCAACAAGCCGGAGCTTCTGTATCTGTCGGTCATGCTGCACGATATCGGCAAGGGGAGTGGTGGCGGCCATGCCGAGAAGGGCGCCGCCATGGTTCCGACCATTGCGCGCCGCCTGGGATTGTCGAAGGAGTGCTCCGAGCGGTTGGAGTTCCTGGTCCTCAATCATCTGTATTTTGCCCATATTGCCCAGCGCCGTGACCTGAATGACGAGAGGATGATCGTCCAGTTTGCCAGGCAGATGGAAACGAGCGAGAACCTGAAGATGCTCTATCTATTGACGGTAGCCGATATCAGGGCAGTTGGCGCCGATGTCTGGAATACGTGGAAGTCGCTTCTTTTTCAGGAGCTTTATGACAAGGCTTTCAACGTCCTTGAACGTGGCGAGTTCCGTTTCGAGGCAAGCAGCGAACGGGTAAAATCGGTGATCAAAAAGGTTGCCGCCAGACTTGAGGACGAATACCCCCGCACATCGATTCTCGCGGAGCTCAAATCCATGCCGATGAGTCTTCTTCTTTTCAACAGTATCGAGGCGATCGCCGATCATGTCCGTTTACTGCTTGACCTTGGACATTCCGCGGTAATAACGCGCCTGGTTCACCGCAGGGAGAACGGTTTCTCGGAATTCACCATCTGCACGCACGACATGCCCGGGCTATTCGCCCGTCTCACCGGTGTCATGGCCGCGGATGGAGTCAATATCCTCGGAGCCCAGATCAACACCACCAAAAAAGGGAAAGTTCTGGATATCCTCCAGGTCAATTCACCTATGGGGACCATCATTACCGATGAGGCGCGCTGGGAGAAGGTGAAAGATGACACGGAAAAGGCCATCCGAGGGGAGGTTGATGTGGCGGTTATGGTGGAAAAACGGCAGCGGCCATCCCCCTATACCATACGCCCGGCCCCCCGTTTCCCGACACGAATCGAATTCGACAATGAGGTTTCCGAAACCTATACCGTCATCGACATTTATACCCACGATAAGGTCGGTCTGCTCTATCTGATTACCAGCACCCTGAGCCATCTCGGGCTGTATATCGGAGTATCAAAAATATCCACCAAGGTTGACCAGGTTGCCGATGTTTTCTATGTTCGTGACATTTTCGGCCATAAGATCACGGAGGAGGATAAACTGGTGAACATCAGGGAGCGTCTGCGAACGGCGATTGACGAATGGGTCTGATGGAAAATCTTAGAGACGCAATGCGTCTCTAAGATTATTTTGTATACCAATTTCTAACTACGAATCCAGCAGCTCCCGGATTTTTTTCAGAAACAGGCCCTGTTCAAGGGGCTTGGGAACAAATGACAGGTTTTCTTCCAGAATCCCCCGGTTATTCAGAATATCCCCGGCGTAACCGCTCATGAAAAGGACCTTTGTATCGGGCCGGATGGTTTTTATGCGGTCGTGGGCCAGTTTTCCGTTCATCTTCGGCATGATGACATCCAGAATAACCAGTTGAATCCGCTCGTTGTGATCCCGGAACCTGTCAACGGCGTCGGCGCCGTCCACAGCTTCTATTACCGTATAACCGAATTCTTCCAGGACGGATCTGGCCAGGGTTCTTACAACCGTTTCGTCTTCCGCAAGCAGCACGGTCTCGGTCCCCCGGGGAAACTCCCCGGTTGCTGCAGGTTCCTCCTGACGGACCAGGTCGGCGATTATTGGAAGGTAAATCCTGAAAGTCGAACCTTTTCCCGGCTCGCTCGATACTTCAATATAGCCCTCATGCTGTTTTACGATCCCATAGACGATGGCCAGTCCGAGCCCCGTTCCCTTGCCCGTTTCCTTGGTGGTGAAAAAGGGTTCGAACGCTCGTTCCCTGATTGATTCCTCCATTCCTTTGCCGCTGTCTGATACGGATATCATCACGTAACGCCCCGGCGCGCCGTATCCCCGGCTACGCACGAATTCCGCATCCAGGGTGACCTGCTCCGTGCCGATGGTGATCAATCCGCCATCGGGCATGGAGTCGCGCGCATTGGTGACAAGGTTCATCAGTACCTGTTCGATCTGCATGGCATCGGCGCGGACAACGCAGTCCGGGCCGGTGAGGACACCGATTTCGATGTCTTCCCGCACCAGACGCGACAACAGCTTTTCCGCCCTGCCGATTATCTCGTTCAGGCTTACCTCCTGCAGGCTCACGATCTGTTTTCTGCTGAAGGCGAGCAGGCTGCCGGTCAGATTGGCTGCGCGCTCCGCCGAATAGAGGATCTGTGATACGTAATTGCTCAGCGCCTCGTTCCCCGAAAGCTTCATCTGCAGCAGGTTGCCATAGCCGATGATGGCGGTCAGGATATTGTTGAAATCGTGGGCTACGCCGCCGGCCAACTGTCCGACCGCCTCCATTTTCTGGGCATGCCCCAGTTGTTCCTCCAGCAGTTTCCGGTCCGTAATGTCGTGGAAGTTTTCAACAACCAGATCCCCGGTTCCGGCCTGGATCCTTCTGACGCTTTTGATGACCGGCACGTGGTGGCCGTTCCTGGCTTTTACGGCGGTCTCGTTATTGTCGATGCTTTCCTTTCCCAGGTCGAAAATGGGGCAATAATGAGGCCCCTTGGGACAGATGATGCCGCAGGGTTTGCCGATCAGCTCCTCGCGCGCATATCCGGTGAGACGGCACACGACGTCGTTGACTTCCTCGATGATGTAATCGCTGTTGACCGCAAAGCTTCCTCCCGGCAGATTGGTAAACAGCGAGTGCCATTTCTTTTCGGCTGTCATGCGTTCGGTGACATCCTCGAGGGTTTCCATGGCGCCCATGATGTTTCCCCTGGAATCCCTCAGAAGGGCTGCCGTGAGATGGAGCCATCTACCGCCCTGACCGGAAACCGGGAAGAAGTCAGTGACCTCATATGCCTCGTTTATCAGCACGGATTTACTGTATTTGCCCTCGTACCAGTCAGGAATCGAGTCTGGGTCATTTCTGACGAGAAAGTCTGCCAGCACCGGACGTTCTTGCCGATAGAATGCCTTCCATGCCGCGTCGGAGCCAATTACTTCGCTGGCGTTCATTCCGCTTAACTGTTCCAGGGCGCTGTTCCAGAAAATGACCTTCTGTTCTTTATTGATAACGAACGTGGGAATGGGAGAACCCTGGATGGTGGCCCAGAGTCTCTGCTCGCTTTCACGCAGCGCTTCCTCGTTATGCTGGCGCTCATCGAGCATCCCGTTGAACGCCTCTTCTATGGCGTTCCATTCATCATGCCTGCCCAGCCTGATCCGGGTCTTATGGTTGCCGGCCCTGAAGGCCTCGATCCCCTGCAGGATGAGTTGCATGGGACGTCTGATATTTCTGTTGCTGAAAATGACGGTGAAAATTCCGAGCGAGAGTACCAGGCCGCCTGCCAGGTACAGTATGAAGTTGCGCGTGGAACGCGCAACGTACGAGATATCCCTTCCCATACTACTGGCTGTTAACGATATGCTCCGGTCCGCAACTCCCATGGAAGTCAGAACCTCATCCCGTGCGAAGTTCAACCGTTTCCGGCGGATGTTCAGTTCGTTCAGGGACTGCAGAAAAAGATTTGTGGTGACTTTGTATTCTCCCGTGAAGTTCATCAGGCGAGCGCCATAGGCCCTGATAACCGGGTCGGAGGCTGTCAGGGTCCGGAGTCTGAGGTGGAGATCGTCAAGAAGAACCAGCATCCGTTTTCCGAGCCTGTCTTCTTCGGCACCGGCATGCTTCATCCGCAATTGCAGGCGCTGATTGAAAATCTGCGTCAGGGTTTCACGGTATCCGGGTATTATCATGGCGATCTGCTCGAGGATGGAGACGTCTTTACCTTCGCCTGCCAGCTTCACCAGCATTTCTGACAAGGTCCCTTCCAGTGAGGATATCTCCGCGGAAAGCTGCTGCTCAAGCTTGTCAAGCTTCCGGGAGTGCCCGCCGACCGTGGCTGACTGCATAAAGTACATTTGTTGTGTGGTGGTGAGATTCTTCAGGGTCTTCCTGAGTTGAGGCGTTGCGGTGTTCTTTGCCAGGGCACCCGTTTTTGCCAGAATACCGACGGCCTCTTTTGAGAAATCATCGTCCCGGCTGAGAAATGTGCTGGTAAAGAGATCCGTTGCGCTGAACACCTCGTTCAGGTCCCTGCCCAGCTGAGCATTGATCAGCACCTGGTTCACATCCGTATTGATGATTGTACTGGAAAAGGATTCGATGTCGCGGAACGACAGGAATACCGCCAGGATGATCGATGCAAACACGATAAAAACCAGCAGGTGCATGATAATGAGTTTTTTCAGGATCCCGAAGCGGGAATACAGGGGTAAACGGCTCATTGCTCTTCCGTTCGATAGTCGATTAATTCCGGATTGCAATCAGGATGATACGAATAATTGCCGGAGAGACGCATTGCAATGCGTCTCTCCAATGTGTCAGGAAAACGCTGCGGATTCAGCTGCGGATATATGCCGCAGGTATGCAGCGTCATTCACTTTCCGTATCCACAAGTTGCGTTCCCACCAGAAAGACCGGTTGGGGCACGATCCCCATGGATCTCATGACCCTGACATTCAGCACCCGCTTGCCATGCCTGTTTGTCGTTATGGGGATCATGGGAACCGGGGCGCCACGCATGGCCTGCAGCAGCATTCCGGCAGCCGTTGCCCCCTGTTCCTGCCCCGATTTCACCACGGCGCACAACAGGCCGGATCTGATGTTGAATTCATTCAGGCCGATAACCGGCTTTGAGAAGATCTTCGCCAGTTTCGGATAAAAATCTTTTTCCTGAAGGGGACTGCCGGAACCGTCCGAAAGGCCTTCCATGGCGATTAAAAACAGTGCGTCGTTGTGCTGTTTGAGGATCCTGGTCGCTGCCATGGCTTCATCCAGGGTCTTTACCAGTCTTGTGGTAGTAATGGCGGCGGGATAGGTCCCGGATTCTCTTCGAATCTGTTGCGCATAAGCCCTGCCGGTCGGGTTGTCAATCGTCAGAAAAGCAACCTTCGTGACTGACGGCCGGAGTTGGCGCAGAAATGCGATGGATTCCCTGAAGTGCGCCCTTTCGAGGATACCCGACACATTGGACGCGGGGAAACCGTACTCTTGCGGCTCGGCATTGACTCCGCAGAACATGGCCGGCGTCTTGACCCTGTCCTTGATGAAGGGGACAAGGAAAAGGGCAACTGCGTCGTCGTCCGCCGCAATTATGCCATCCGGTTTGAAGTCCCGGTAGATTTCCATGGCTTCCCTTGCCTTGGCCGCTCCTCCGGCGAAATCATTCTTGGTGTTCAGGTAGACGTATCTGATGGTGGAATTCTGCGCAAGTTCCGCATCTATCCCTTCCCTGATTTCCTTTTCCCACGGCATGGATTCGTGATAGCTCATGACTACCAGTACCTTGAAGGGAGCGGCCAGTGCGGCGCCGGGCACATGATGTGCGGGGAGAATTGTGAGGAAGAGGGCGCAGAGGAGATTCGCGATAACTTTCAATATTATACCTCCAGAACGCATGAAAATGTTCCGAATCGCAATCAGGTTGAGACGTTTGGTTGCCGTTGCGACGCATTGCAATGGGTCTCTACGGTTTCATCATGAGTGCACTTCCGATTTTACCTCTATTCCATGGTATGAACCAGTTCCGCTCCGCGCAGGACGATCGGCCTTGGCTTTATTCCCAGGGTTTTCATCGTTGTTACGTTGATCATCCGCTTTCCCTCCTGATTGGCCGTCACCGGAATGGCGGATACCGGAGCGCCGGTCATGGCTTTGAGCAGCATTTTCGCGGCCGTGGCGCCCTGTTCGCGGCCGGACTTGACGACCGCGCATAAGAGGCCATGCCTGATGCTGAAATCATCCACGCTGATCACCGGTTTTCCAAAGTGTTTCATTATGGATCTGTAAATATGTATGTCGTTAGGGCGGCTGTTACGCAAGTCGTTCAGCGATGCCATTGACAGCAGAACGAGCGCGTCACTCTTGTGTTTCAGCTCATCGGCGGCCTTGATGGCCTCATCAAGGGATTTAATCAGTCTGGCGGGAACTGATTTGGCGGAATACGATTTTGATTCGCTGCTGATCTGCCTGCTGTAAAGTCTACCCATGACATCATCGGGAGCAATATAGGCGACTCTTTTAACGGACGGGACAAGCTGTTGCAGGAATGCGATCGATTCGGCAATGTGGGCGCGTTCCAGAATGCCGGAGACATTGCCGGCGGGATAACCGTACCTGCCGGCTTCGTCATTTACTCCGCAGAACATGACCGGTGTTTTGACCCTGTCTTTAAGATAGGGAACAACAAACAATGATTGGGCATCATCGTCCGCTGCGATAACACCGTCGGGCCGGAATTCCTGATAGATGGAAAATGCCCGGCGCGCATTTTCGGCGCCCCGGGACGGGTTGTATTTCATGTCCAGGTAGACGTACTGTATCGTGCCCTTCCCGTTCAGTACGGATTCTATGCCCTGCCTGATTTCATCGGTCCATGGATAGGTTGCGTCGTAACTCATGACTACCAGTATCTTGCGGGATGTCGAAGTTTCCGCATGGGAAAAAGATGTATTCATAAGCAGAAAAATGACTATAATCAGGACGGTTTTTATCAGTCGAAACACGAATATTCTCCGAGATTGCCTTGAGACGGCCTAACGGTGACACTGCCGGTCAGATTTGCATGTAAGGATACACTGTGAAATGCTTTTCTGTATTCTATATTTTCATTAGTTTATGTACCACAAAAAAGAGCCGGATAACATATCATGAAAGAGAAAATTACCGTAGTATGGCATGACATTACCCGGTTGGCCGTGGATGCGGTTGTCAATGCCGCCAACAGCAAGCTTTCCGGGGGTGAAGGCGTGGACGGCGCGATCCACTGGGCCGCCGGAACCGGTCTGGATGAAGAGTGCGCCGCCATTGGCTGGTGCGACACCGGCGACGCGGTCATTACCGGAGGCTACAGTCTCCCCGCAAGATACATCATCCATACTGTTGGCCCTCTCTGGCGCGGCGGCGACACCGGCGAGGATGAACTGCTCGCCGGCTGCTATCGCCGCTGCTTCGAGATCGCCAGCCTGCGTGGCGTGCGGACCATTGCTTTCCCGGCCATATCAGGCGGTGTTTACGGTTTTCCCCTTGATCGGGGGAGCGTCATCGCCATGATCGAGGCCAAGGCTGCCCTGGAGAGGTATCCGGGGCTGGAGCGGGTGTACTTCGTGGTCTACAGCGGCAAGGCGCGGGAAATATATCTGGGCGCCTTTGATCAGGTTTTTGGGGGATCCGGCGCGTAATGGGCTGGAGCGGAACGTGAACGAGTATCTGGATCTGTTTCTCAATTACCTCGTTGTGGAAAAGGGGCTGGCGGCCAATACCCGTGAGGCGTACAGCCGTGACCTGGCCCGCTATCTGGATTTTCTGGAGCGTCTGGGGAGAAATACCCCCGCCGGCATAACCTCTCCGGATGTTGCCGCGTATCTGGTCCGGCTCAGGGATGACGGCATCGCGCCGCGCAGCAGGGCGCGCTGCCTGTCGGCCATCCGCATGTTCCACAGATTTCTGATGATCGAGAACTACTGCGACAGAAACCCGACGGAGATCATCGAAGCGCCGCGCATGCAGCGCAAGCTTCCGGATTATCTGAATTCCGGCGAGGTTGAACGCCTGTTTGCCGCCTGCGACGGCGCCTCGGATGAAAGCGTGCGCGACCGCGCGATGCTGGAACTGCTCTACGCAACCGGGCTGAGGGTTTCGGAGCTTGTCCACCTGAAGCTGCGCGAGGTGAATCTGGAGGCCGGCTATCTGATGACGGTGGGCAAGGGGGACAAGGAACGTCTGGTGCCGGTTGGTGAATCGGCCCGCAACTGTCTCAAGGGGTATCTGGAGGGCGCCAGATACCGGCTCGATCCCCAGCGCCGGAATCCCTTCTTCTTTCTCTCCCGCCTGGGAGACGCCATGACTCGCCAGGCGTTCTGGAACATCGTCAAGAAACGGCAGCGGATTGCCGGGATCCGCAAGAACATCTCGCCGCACACCCTGCGCCATTCCTTTGCCACCCACCTGCTGGAAAACGGCGCGGATCTGCGTAGTGTGCAGATCATGCTCGGCCATGCGGACCTCTCCTCCACGCAGATCTACACCCACGTCACCCTAGAGCGCCTGAAACTGCTTCACAGTAAGGTCCACCCGAGGGGGTGAATGGTGAATGGAAATTTCCCGATCCCCAATCCCCGGTCTCCGATCCCCAATTACCAATCACCCTTGAAAGTCCGCACCTTTTCTTGTATATAAATTAGGTTAAGTCTGCCGGCAGTTCAGGCGCCGGAGATCAGGAATCGGTGACTTCGTTGTACTCTCTCGATAACACTCACGTTTTGCTTCGGCGCATGATCAATCCGCAATATCTGGAGTCCGCGTGAAAATCTGTTCGCTTGCCAGCGGCAGCAAGGGCAACTGTCTCCATCTGGAGAGCGGTGACACCAGTGTGCTGATCGATGCGGGCCTCTCTCTGCGGGAAACCCTGGTGCGCATGGAGCAAAGCGGCCTCGACCCGACTACCGTCCACGCCGTGCTGGTGACCCACGAGCACATCGACCACATTCGCAGCGTCGGCTCCTTTGCCCGCAAATTCAGGGTTCCCGTCATCGCCAGCCATCTGGTTCACCGCAAGATGGAAAAAATGTTCAAGAAGACCAGTGTCGTGGAATTCGAATCGGGAACAGCCCTTGCCTTCCGGGACATCCGGATCGATCCTTTTCCCATTACCCACGATACCTGCGATCCGGTCGGATTCGTCCTGGAATCCCGTGAGGGACGCTGCGGGTCGGCCACGGATCTGGGGACGGCGACCCGCCTGGTGGTGGAGAAACTGCGGGGTTGTCGCGCCCTCAACCTCGAATCCAATCACGATATGGACATGCTGATGAACGGCCCCTATCCGTGGGAGTTGAAACAGCGCATCAAGTCACGCCACGGCCACCTTTCCAACGAGGATTCCCTGGGACTGCTGTTCGAACTGGCCCACTCGGGACTTGAAGCCCTGGTAATGGCCCACCTGTCCGAGGTGAACAACCATCCGGACCATGTGGCGCGCACCACCGGAACCTTTATGCGCGAACAGAACATCTGCTCCCCCACCGTCGTTATCGGTAACCAGTATCGGGCAAGCCGGGTGGTCAAGATATGATCTGGGATTGGGGACTTGGGATCAGGGGACGGAAAACAGTAAGTGAAAAAATAAAGTAACTATTCAGCACCCTGTTCTTTCGCAATCATAAAATGTGGCCATGTACCTT
>CAZRPI010000061.1:0-20210 GCA_964601865.1 uncultured Pelobacter sp.
CTTGACGGTCTTGACGCCGTTCTGGCGGGCATAGGTGATCAGCTCCACCTTGGTAGCCTCATGGACCCGGATGCCGTCCATCAGCTTGGTCCGCTCGATCTCGTCCTGCGTATGGTCTTTGGCTTCGAAGCCGCGCTGGGTCACCACCGCCGGTTCCTTGACGAAACCGTCCTCCATGGCCCGGCCCAGGGGGTAATCCACCACCACGTTCCTAAACGGTACCGGGCCGCGACTGCTCTCCACAAAAGGGGTAGCGGTCAGCTCCAGGCCGAAGAGCGGTTTCAGTTCGTTGATGGCCCGCACTCCGGCGCTGGCCCGGTAGCGGTGCGATTCGTCCATCAGCAGCACCAGGTCCGGCAACTCGGCCAGATAATTGAAATAGCTATCTCCCAGGTACTCGGACAGCCGCTTGATACGCGGGCTCTTACCGCCGCGGACTTCGGCGTTGATCTTGGAAATGTTGAATATATTGATGGTCACGGGCGACAACAGATTCAGGTTGGGCGCGCGCTGTTCGTAATTGTCGCCGGTGATAACCTCCGGCGGCCAGGCGGCGAATTCGGCGATACCCTTGAATACATACTTGGGAGTGTTAGGGGTGAAGTCGGTAATCAGTTTATTGTAAATGGTCAGATTGGGCGCCATGACAAAGAAGTGCTTAAAACCATGGGCCAGGTGCAGATAGCTGATGAACGCCCCCATGAGCCGGGTTTTGCCAACACCGGTCGCCAATGCGAAGCAGAGGGAGGGAAACTCTCGCTCAAAGTCTTCCAGCGTGGCAAACTCGGCCTTCAGTGCGGAGAGAATGGCGTTCAGATCCTGCTGATGGTTCAGCATATCCGGCGCGGCGTCGATGGCACGCACCAGGCGCAGCAGTGATTCGGATTGGGGATGCCGCAGGGAGAGGCGGCCGCAGACGGCGTTGAAGATGCGCTGGTTCATGGTCTCGGCTCCTTTTCCGTGCTGCCGGTTCTGTGCGCCACCTGCTCTTTCGCATGAGCAACAGCCGCATGGAGCTTTTGCTTCAGGACTTCCTGCGGCGGTAATTCGGTCAGGTATTCCGCCACCCGGATACCGGATGAATCGAGTTTTAGCAGTTCGATAGCTTCATGCCCGCCCTCGGTGCAGAGGATCAAACCGAGCGGGGATTCCTCGTCCGGCTCTCTTTCGTACCGTTCGAGCCAACGGAGATAGAGTTCCAGTTGGCCCTTGTCGGCAGCCTTGAACTTGCCGAGTTTCAGCTCCACGGCAATAAGCCGCTTGAGTTTGCGATGGTAGAAAAGGAGATCAAGATAATGATCCTCGCCGTCAATGATCATTCGTTTCTGACGAGCGACGAAAGTGAAACCGGCTCCCAATTCCAACAGAAACGCTTCCAGTTCCCGGAGAATTGCCGTCTCCACATCCCGCTCGCTGTATGAGTCCTTGAGATTCAGGAAATCGAGGAAGTACGGATTGCGGAAGACAAGATCAGGCGTCAGCCGGTCCTCATCACGCAGAGCATCCAGCTCCTGACGAACAAGCTCCTCCGGCTTCCGGGAAATGGCGGTACGCTCGTACAGCATGGAATCGATCTTCCGGCGGAGGGTACGCACGCTCCAGCGTTCGATGCGGCACATCTCGGCGTAGAAGTCCCGTTTGAGCTGGTCTGCTATCGGAATTATCTCGACAAAATGACTCCAGCTTAATTGTCGTATCAGCGATACGACAATTGCTTCGTCCGGAAAAACGTCAGAAAACCGGATCATTCGGGTTAACGCGGTATAGGTGAAGCCTTGTCCGTATTCGGCGCTCAAATCTTGCGACAGTGTCGCAACAATTCGTTTGCCATAATCACCTCTTTGCTCACCTTTGAGTATTTCCTCGTTAATCCGTCTACCCACCTGCCAATAAAGCATGGTCAACGCTGAGTTAACGGTAATAGCAACCGTGAGGCGGGCATCCTCGATCAACCTGCGGATATCGTGAAGCAGGGCTTTATCCATCGTTGCGGGAGTGGTAGCGGTCATTGCCCCTCCTCCCCGAACAGAGACGCCTGTTCTGACGGAACAGCCGCTTTTTTCCGTGGAGCGGGAGCGGCTTTCGGCTCCGGCTGGGCCATGGGGAGATTTTGGACGTTCAGGCTGTAGTCGTCATGTCCCCACTCGCAGCGGGAGAGAACCACCTTCGGAATTTTTTTCAGGGTGAGATTCGGCCAACGCTCGACAGCCCCATTGGCGTCAACGCCGCGCCAGGCGCTGCACAAGACCAGCAGGCTGTTGCCCTCCCCCACCTCTTCGGACAGGGACTGCAACTGCTCGACGGACAGGTTTTGCGTGGTAACGTAGATGAAATCCCGCTCGGTGGAATGGCCGTGCCGCCACCAGACCGTTTCTGACGGCGCATATGCAAAGCCTTCAAGCTTGCAAAGCGCCTCGGTCAGCATGGCGGGATTGTATTCCCGGTTGATGATCCAATTGCCCCAGCGGTCTTTCTCCAGCAGCGACGGCGCCAGGCGATAGTAGCGGAAACCGCCGCCTCCCTTCCAGTTGACCGCCTTGGAAATGCCGCCCTGATCTTCACCGTCAATGACCTTTTTCAGGCGGGGGATGATGTGGGTGTGACAGTGTTCGCCCAGTTCGATCATGATCCAGCGCCGTCCCATCTTGTGGGCCACCGCACCGGTGGTGCCGGAACCGGCGAAAGAGTCGAGGACGAGGTCGCCGGGGTTGGTGGCAATTTCGAGAACACGCTGGATAAGGCCTTCGGGCTTCGGTGTTATAAAGTCGTCGCTGAGCGATGTGCTCCCAAGTACCGCTCTGACTTCTTTTCTTGCTGCATCGGTATGACTAGCGTACTCATGAGACCAAAGTGTTTGTGGCACAACTCCTTGATTGCGAAGTAAATGTTTGTATCGCTTGTAGGATGGAGTTTTAGAAAGCCCGTCTTTTCCCCAATAAATAAAGCCCTCTTCGACATGACGACGGTGCTCTTCCTGGGAGTATGCCCAAACCCGTGTCTTGCTTGGCCAAACCTCTCTACCTGTATTAGGCTGAATTATCGCATAGTAAAGGTTTGGGCGTTCTTCATAAGTCTTATTACACGTGTAATCGCTCGTGCGGAAGATACCTTTTTCATCTTCAAACTTATATTGCCTATCCTTTTCTTCTGTGCGAGGAATCAGATTTCTCTGCCACGATTCAGCCTTTCGATAAACCAACAAATGATCATGCATTGGAGCAATGGTTTTATGGTCATTTGCCACCGCATACTTTTTCTGCCAGATCACATTCGCAACAAAATTCCCCCGCCCAAACACCTCATCACACAACACCTTCAGATAATGCGCCTCATTGTCGTCAATGGTAATCCACAGCGACCCGTCCTCCGCCAGCAGCCTGCGGATGATCTCCAGCCGGTCGCGCATGAGCGACAGCCAGATGGAGTGCTCCAGCCCGTCGTCGTAGTGGGTAAAGGCCGAACCGGTGTTGTAAGGGGGGTCGATGAAGACGCACTTGACCCTGCCGGAGAACTCCTGCTCCAGCGCCTTAAGCGCCAGCAGGTTGTCGCCAAAGATCAGGCGGTTGTCGAAGATGTCGTTCTCCGTCACCCGCTGCCCGGCATGGTAGGACCTTTCCTGCTCTTCCAGCAAAATGCGCGGCTCCAGCTTGGGGCGTTTGTCCTTGCCGATCCAGGTGAGTTCGAGTTTTTGTTTGGTCATGTATTCACTTCACATCAAGAGGTATTTCATACTTGCTGGACCAGCCTTCTGAGTCCATCGCGAAATTGCTGGAAACTTGGAGAGAGATTGTTTTCCACATCCATCTTTGACGCAATATCACGCGCCCAGTTTCGCTTTTGCATCAGACACTGCATCGTCCCTTGCCGTTTTAACGCAGTATGTCCACCGGGAAAAACGGCATCGGCAAGTTTTTCCCAAGTGCCACATTGAGAATCCTGAACGTATCCAGCCAGAACTGACTGGTTAGCATGAGGATATGCCTGTAGTAATGCGGCATTATCTCCAAAATACCAGGCTTCAAGTTCCTCAATCGCAATTCTGATCAAACACTTCATCCCGGGAATACAATCATTGAGTAAAGAAGTCAGGTTTTGTTTGAGCTCCCTGCAATCTGGATGCGTATCCAGATCGAGCAATACAACAACCGCTTCGTCATCCTGAAGCGATTTGCTGTAGGCCCGCAGTTTTGATGGTAGGTTATGAAGTAAAGTCGGATCCTTAGGATTTGGCTTACTGGACGGATTATCCGGTAACTTGCCTATCCCGCGGTGTTTGTGAATCCGCCAGCTATGAGGTTGATTATATGGGCCAAGGATTTTGCTCAGCAAGGGTTCCAAAGCCGTACGTTCCGATTGACCTTCAACAAGAATCTCAAGACGCATGGTTACCTCGGATCCAGATAATCGCTATACCAGAGGCTACCAAGCGGCTGCCCCTCTTCGACCATGCTCTTGACTATCGAATCATCGCTTGCCCTGTGAATAACCGAAAAACCGTCATCCCCTTTTTCCAACACCCAAACCTCTTCCGGGTTAAGAGCATCAACCAGATAGGGTTGGTGAGTAGTAACGAAAATTTGAGAGCTCCCTTTCTTGCTGTTAGCATGAGCCCTGAATTCTAATGCAAGTGTTTCCAGAAGTTTATGATATAGGCCGTTTTCCGGCTCTTCAATACAGATGAACGGTGGCGGTTCGGGATCTTCCAGTAACAAAAGATAGGCAAAAATTTTCAGGGTCCCATCAGACATCTGCATATGCGTAAAAGGCATGGCAAAACCCTTATCATGAAACAAGAGATAAAGGTTATTCGAGTATTCATCCTTATGGGTGCTGATTTTTCCAATACCGGGAATCTTCTCTGAAATCCTTTGTAATATGCGTTCAAAACGTTCTTTGTTGATGTCACGTTCCATAAACTGGACAACATTGCCAATGTTATCGCCCTTAACGTTCAGATGTTTTTGCGGACCAGCTTTAGGCAACTCTCTTGCCGAGTTTGGATCAAAATAGCTTAGATACCAGCCCTCAATAAATCTTCTAAACGCTGAAATTCTGTGATGTTGTTTCAGTGAACCCAACGTGGCGATCCCCAACTTACGATTATCATCAAGCTCTACCCACTCGGTTTCAGCGCTTTCTTCTGTTTGCACTGGTTCCCTCAAGCTTGCGAAAAGATCATCAATGGTTTTTGGATCTTCTGAAATTTGTTGTCCCTCGGCAGAACCTTTCCAAACAACACCTTTTCCTTCATTTAAAATCAGAAAAGAAAATGGCCTGCCCTTTGTTTGACCTTTACGACGCTGCCGCAGCCGTTCTTTCTCAACATACACCTTCCCACTTGAATCCATATTTATGGAAAGTTCATAAGTTATCGGAAGTGCTTTAGCTTCTTCCTTATAATACACTTCAAATTCGATGGGGCCAGGTTGTTCCTGTGATCTGATTTTTTCGAACCCGCCACGCCCCCTTGCAAAGCAAGCATCTTCAACGCCAAGTTTTAAGCAGTCCGCAATAAAACCGAACGCATCAAAGATGGTGCTTTTCCCAACACCGTTTTTACCAATAACTACAGTTAAAGGTGTCAGTGGTTTGGCTTTCTGAGTATTCCAGAGTTTTCCAAGAGTCATGTCTCTGAGAGCGCCATAATTTCTAACTCTGAAGCCTTCTATGATAGCCATTTACCACCTCCTGCACATGGGCATTACATTATTTTCCACTCTATTACAAAGAGTTTTATACTTTCAGTCCGTTGCTACAACTGCACCTCCAGCTCACTGATAAGCGCATTACGCCGTTCCTCCACCTTATCCTGCCGGCTAAATAGCTCCCGGTGCAACTTGTTGGGCTTTCTGCTCCAATTCCCGCTGCTGTTTCTGCCAGTTTAGTTTCTCCTCCAGCGTCGGAGCAACGGTCACCGTGCATCGCACTTCCTTGATCTCCTGCTCCAGCCCGCCTCTCGGCACATAGGCCCGTTCTCGCAACAAATATTTAAAATGATTCACATTACCTTGTTGAGATTTACCAGTCAACACGACATTGATCGAATATCTTGCAATAGGCAAAAAAAAGGGAGCTTAGCGCTCCCAGATCTCTTTCCTGTCCCGGCCCAGATAGGCCCGTTTCACGTCCGCGTTTTCCAGCAGTTTATCCGCCGGTCCCTCCAGAATCACCTTGCCGGTTTCCAGCACGTAACCCCGATCGGCCAGATTGAGGGCCGCCTTGGCGTTCTGTTCCACCAGCAGAATGGTGACGCCGCGCTCCGAACGCAACGTCTCGAGAACCCTGAAGATCTCCTGCACCACCAGGGGCGCCAGCCCCATGGAAGGTTCATCGAGCAGCAGCATCACGGGTTTTGCCATCAGCGCCCTGCCGATGGCCAGCATCTGCTGCTCCCCGCCAGACATGGTCCCTGCCGGCTGTTTCCGACGCTCACCGAGACGGGGAAAAAGCTCGTACACTTGTTGGATATCGCGACGGATGGCGTCTCTGCCCTCCCGGTTGCGGTAGCGCAGGTAGGCGCCGAGCTCCAGATTCTCCTCCACGGAAAGCGGCTTGAATACCTGCCTCCCCTCCGGAACCTGGGAAACGCCCAGCCTGACGATCCGGTCGGGCTGCAGGGTACTGATCGGTTCCCGGTTGAACAGCAGTTCACCCGAGGACGCCGGCGTCACCCCGGAGATGGTGTTGAGAATGGTCGTCTTGCCCGCGCCGTTGGCGCCGATCAGAGTGACAATCTCCCCTTCCCCTAGGTGCAGCGAGACATTCTTCAGGGCATGGACCTTGCCGTAGTAGGTATTGATGTTCTTGAGTCTCAGCATAGTGACGGTTCAATGAGTTTGATGAGTTCAGAGTTCATGGAGTTGAAAGACAATGAGAACGGCTTATATTGACTCATGGCTCTCTAACTCGCGACTTACGACTACCCTTACTCCTCTCCCAGGTAGGCGGCGATGACCTCGGGGTTTTCCTGAATTTCGCGCGGCGTCCCCTCCGCCAGTTTTTTCCCCAGGTTAAGCACAACGATCCGGTCGCAGATCTCCATGACCAGATCCATGTCGTGCTCCACCAGTACGATCGTGATCCCCATGTCGCGGATCCGGCGGATCAGCTGGGCCAGGCCGAGCGTCTCCCTGGAGTTCAGTCCTGCCGCCGGTTCGTCCATAAGGATAATGCGCGGCTCCACGGCCAGGGCGCGGGCTATTTCCAGGAGCCTCCCCTTGCCGAAAGGGAGATTCCCCGCGACGACATCGGCCAGATCGCCGATCCCCGTGAATTCCATCCACTGTTCGGATTCGCTCCGGATGCGCTGCTCTTCCCTGAAGGTCCAGGGCATCTTGAGGGAACATGCCAGCAGCCCGCTGGAACTGCGGGTATGACGGGCAACCATGACGTTTTCGCGCACGGTCATGGTATTGAACAGCTCGATGTTCTGGAAGGTGCGCACCAGACCGAGCCTTGCCAGCCGCTCCGCGGGAAATCCGGAGACATCTTTTCCCTCCAGGGCGATCGAACCCGAGGTCTGGGAATAGATCCCGCTGATGATGTTGAACAGGGTCGTCTTGCCGGCGCCGTTGGGACCGATCACGCCGGTGATGTGGCCCCCGGCGGCCACGAAAGACACATCCCTGAGGGCGGTAACCCCGCCGAAGACCTGGGTGATTCCGGAGACCTCAAGCATGTCCGGCCCCCTTCTTCGGCGCGCAGATCTTCCTGAACAGGAGGGGGATACCGCGCACCAGACCGCCGGGCATGAACATGACCATCAGCATCAGCAAAGCGCCGTAGATGATGATATCGTAGTCATGGGCCGCCCTCAGGAATTCCGGCAGCAGGGTCAGCAGCGCAGCCCCCAGGAAAGATCCGTAAATGCTTCCCAGACCCCCGATTACCACCATGGTCAGAAGCTCTACGGAAAAGTTGAAGCCGAAGGAGGCCGGAGAGACGAAGGTGACGGTATGGGCGTAGAGGCTGCCGGCCAGGGAGCAGATCACTGCCGAGAGGGTGAAGACCTGGACTTTGAGCAGGCGCGCGTTGATCCCCATGACACGCGCCGCGATCTCGGAATCGTGCACCGCCCGCAGGGCGCGTCCGACCCGCGAATAGGCGAGATTGAGACTGAAGAGGATCACCGCCAGGGCAAAACTCCAGATCAGGTAGTAGCTTTTCAGGTCGCTGTCGAAGGTGATGCCGGCCAGTGAGAGATTGGGTATGCCCGAGAGTCCGGACGGACCTCCGGTGTAGTCAACGGTTTCGTTGAATACGATATAGATGATGATGCCCAGGCCGAGGGTGGCCATTGCCAGATAATGACCTTTCAGTTTCAGCACCGGAAAGCCGATCAGGCAGGCCAGTACCCCCACGATTGCCGCGGCAATGGGCATGACGAGCCAGGGATCCAGTCCGTACGTAACGGTCAGGACACCGGACAGATAGGCGCCGAGACCGAAGAAGCCGGCGTGTCCCAGGGAGATCTGACCGGCGAAGCCCAGCAGCAGGTTGAGAGCCACCGCCAGCATGGTGTGAATGCCGACGAAGACCAGCACGTTCAGCAGATACCCCTCCTGGAACGCCAGCGGCGCCAGCAGGACCAGAGCCGCGAACAACAGGAACTTGACCGATTCACGCTTCATGCCGTCAGACCCTTTCCGATTCCGCCTTGCCGAACAGGCCCTGCGGCCGGACAAACAGGATCAAGAGCAGAATGATGAAGGCAACGGCATCCTTGTATCCGGAAGAGACCAGCCCGGCCCCCAAAGATTCCAGAATGCCCAGAATCAGGCCCCCCACAACCGTTGCCAGTCCGCTGCTCATCCCGCCGATGATGGCGGCGCAGAACCCTTTCAGCCCGAGCATTATGCCCACATCGTAGGAAGCCATGGTGAGCGGGGCAACGATAATGCCGGCAACGGCGCCCATGGCGGAACTGACGATGAACGAGAACATGACCATGCGCCGGACGTCGATTCCCACCAGGCCGGCCGCCCGGCTGTTGTAGGAACAGGCCCGCATGGCCTTGCCGCTGATGGTGTGGTAGAAGAAAAACTTGTTGACGGCGATGATCACCAGGGTTACGCCCAGAATCCAGAGATGCTGGGGGAGGATCGTGGCTCCGGCCACGTCGATCGGTTCATCACCGGTAAAAGGCGGAAGCGCATGGGTATCCTTGCCCCAGAGCAGCATGGAAATGCCGCGGATCAGTATGCTTCCGCCGATGGTAATGATTACGAGGTTGAGCGGAGTGGGATTGCGCAGCGGCCGGATGGCCAGGCGCTCGAACAGTACTCCGGCGACCGTTGCGCACAGCACCGCGGGCGGGATGGCCGCCCAGAGCGGCAAATGCAGGATATTCAGGAAAAACAGGGTCAGCATTCCCCCAAGCATGACGAACTCGCCCTGGGCGAAATTGATGATGCCGGTGGCGTTGAAAATGATGGAAAAACCGATGCCGATCAGAGCATAGATTGCTCCGGTTGACAGGCCGGACAGGGTGTATTGAAGGATCTGGTCAAACTGCATCGCTGTTTCAATTCTCACAATGAAACTCCCTCCCCCCGATGAGGACCGAAGCAATGACCGGACAAACGGTCATCAACCGATTCTCCCGGGAAGAGGGAGGTTGTCATGAAATCAGAAAATTTATTTCACAAGGGTCCAATCACCGTTTCTGATCTCGACCAGAACGAAGGCATCCTTGCCGAGACCGGCGTGATCCCTGGCCGAGTAGGTGAATGTCCCGCCGATTCCGTGGAACTTCCTGGTGTTTTCCAGTTGGTCGCGAACCGCTGCCGGCGTCGTCGCGCCGCGCTCCATGGCGCCTTTCAGGAGCATGACCGCATCCCAGGCGTGTCCGCCGAAATGGTCACCCTCGGCCTTGAAGTAGTTCTGATACCCCCTGACGAAAATCTGGAGCGATCTCTTCTGCGGGTCCGAAGCGGGCAATCTGTCCGAAACGATAACACGACCCGAGGGGAGCTTTATGCCTTCGGCGGCTGATCCCGCCAGTTCGATGAACTTCTTGGAAGAAACGCCGTGGCTCATGTACAGCGGGATCCTGATCCCCAGCTGACGGACGTTTTTGGCGATAACGGCAGGGCCGGGATTGGTTCCCCAGCAGATAATGGCGTCGGGTTTGATACCGCGTATTTTGGTCAGCTGCGACGTCATGTCGGTATCCTTGGGACCGTAGGTGTCGTCGGCCACAACCCTGATGCCGAATCTGGCAGCCTGGGCACGGAGCTGTTCACGTCCGGACGAGCCGAAGCCATCCGAAACCGTCAACAGCGCCACTTTGGCCAGTTTCTGCTTTTTGAGCTGTTCATAGATCCTTGCCACGGCAAGGGTATCGTTCTGAGCCGTTTTGAAGACCCACTTCTTCACCGGATCCGTGATCTTGATTCCTGCCGCGCATGAAATCAGGGGCACTTTTCCCCGTTCCACAACCGGAATAACCGCCATGGACTCTCCCGTGGTGCTGGGTCCGACGATGGCAGTGACCCTGTCATCCTTGATCAGCTTGGAGGCAAGCTGCACGGCCTTGGTAGCGTCTCCCGCCGTATCGTACCAGACCAGTTCCACCCTGCGTCCCCTGATACCGCCGTTTCTGTTGATTTCATCCACCACCATGATGGCGGTATTACGCTCGGGCGCGCCGAGAAAAGCGGCCGGGCCGGTCACGGCGAACAGCCCGCCGATCTTGAGGGGCGCAGCGGCAAATACCGAACCGGCTAACAGCAGGGCGACGGCAACGACAAACAGTTGAATACCTCGAATGCGCATCGGGTTCTTCTCCTTTCGGATCTCAAAGTGCTGATTCACATGCTGTAGAGGCGCTCTCCCTCAAGAACGTTGAAGCCGTTTTCCAACAGGGTTGAGATCGCCCTGTCCGTCTCATCGAAACGGAAAATGATCACGGCATTGCCTCCGCAACGTTCCACAAAGGCATACATGTATTCAACATTTATCTCGTGCTTGTCCAGAGCCTGCAGGATGGCGGACAATCCGCCCGGCCGGTCGGGAACCTCGACGGCGACAACTTCCGTCCTGTTCACCGTGAAGCCCTTATCCTTCAGAGCCAGCTTGGCTTTTGCGGGATCATTGACAATCAGGCGCAGGATGCCGAAATCCGAGGTGTCAGCCAGCGAAAGGGCGCGAATGTTGATATCCGCTTCCCCCAGGATACGCGTGATCTCCGCCAGACGCCCCGATTTGTTCTCGATGAAAATGGATATCTGTTCGACTTTCATGACAACCCTCCTTGTGGGTCTGGGAACGGTGACCGGTGACCTGGCGCCAGGGGCTGGAAATTTTTTCCAGCCCCTGTTCCCCGGCCCCCGATCCCCAGTCCCTAGATCTTACGTTTGTCCATAACCCTCTTGGCCTTGCCTTCGGTGCGCTGGATGGTCTTCGGCTCAACCAGTTTGGCGGTGCAGGTTACACCCAGAATATCCTTGATTTCCTTTTCGATGCGCCTGGCCAGTTTCTGCAGTACCTTGATCTCGTCGGAGAACAGGCTTTCATCAACCTCCACCTGGATCTCCAGCGTATCCAGATTGTCCTTACGGTCAACGATCAGCAGATAGTGCGGCTCCACCCCCTCGATACCCACGAGCACGGATTCTATCTGGGACGGGAAGATGTTGACGCCGCGGATGATCAGCATGTCGTCGCTCCTGCCGCTCATGCGGGCAATCCTGGCATGGGTCCGTCCGCAGACGCACGGCTCGTAGGTGATGCTGGTGACATCACGGGTGCGGTAGCGTATGAGCGGAATGCCCTGCTTGGTGATGGTCGTGATGACCAGCTCGCCCAGCTCGCCCTCGCCGAGACATTGTCCGGTTTCCGGATCGATGATCTCGGGGATGAAGTGGTCCTCCCAGATGTGCAGCCCGTGCTTGGCCTCGCAGCACTCGATGGCCACCCCCGGCCCCATGATTTCCGACAATCCGTAGATGTCGATCGCGGAAATATTGAGCTTCTCCTCGATTTCGCCACGCATCGCCTCGGACCACGGCTCGGCGCCGAAGACGCCAACCCTCAGCTTGAGATTGCGGAAGTCGATCCCCTCGTCCCGGGCCGCCTCGGCCATGAACAGGGAATAGGAAGGGGTGCAGGTCAGAACCGTGGAACCGAAATCATTCATGATCATGATCTGCTTTTTCGTATTGCCGCCGGACATGGGGATGACCGAGGCGCCCAGCCGCTCCGCGCCGTAGTGGGCGCCCAGGCCTCCCGTAAACAACCCGTAGCCATAGGCGTTGTGAATGATGTCTCCCTTGTGGACGCCGGCGGATGCGAGACAGCGGGCCATCAGCTCGGCCCACACATTGATGTCATGGGAAGTATACCCCACAACGGTCGGTTTTCCGGTGGTGCCGCTGGAGGCGTGGATCCGGACTATTTCGTCCATGGGCGCCGCGAACAGCGAGTAGGGGTACGAATCGCGCATGTCCTGCTTGGTGGTAAAGGGGAGTTTTCGCAGGTCGTCGAGCCCTTTCAGGTCGGCCGGTTTGAAGCCGACCGAGTCGAAAGATCTCCTGTAGAACGGAACATTGGCGTAGACGCGTTCAAGCACCGCTCGCAACCGTTTGAGCTGAATCGCTTCCAGAGCCTGTCGGGGGAGAGTTTCGAATTCATCATTGAAAAACATGCCTGGTCACCTCATACCTACTGTACAGATTGATTGAAGCTATTCCGTGAAAAACCGGGAAAAGCTCTCGCCCGTATAGCCGTTGACCACCAGCTCCAGATGACCGTCATCGGGGCAGAACAGCAGTCCGTGCACGGGCACGTCCAACGGGATCAGGGGATTGTGCCGGATGATCCCGACCACCCTTTCCACGTTTTCGACGGGATGGGAGAAGATCCCCAGCCACTGGCTCAGGTCCGGGACATGGTGGTCGATGACCTCCCCGGGAATGCCACGGCCGATCATTTTGCGCTTCAGATCGGATACGTCAACCTTGGCCATGCCGCAATCCCGGTGGCCGATGACAAAAATCTCCTCAACCCCGAGCAGGAAGATTCCGGAAACGAGGCTGCGGATGACCGTGCCTCCATCGGGATCCACGATGGTGTTGCCGGCATTCTTGATTACCTTGGCATCCCCCCGCTTGAGCCCCATGGCCGGTTCAAGAAAATCAACCAGCCGGGTGTCCATGCAGGTAAAGATCGCCAGTTGCCGGGACGGATTCTTCGGCAGGGGCGAAAACATCCCCTTCCTGGCGAAGTCCCTGTTCGCCAGCAGGACGGAGTCGAGAAGCGTGGCGGTGCCGTCGCTCATGCCTGCTCCCGTCCCAGCATGAAGGCCTTGACGTTGACCTCCAGGGCCTTCGCGGGAACCATTTTACGGAGCGCATCAAGCCAGAACTCCTCGGCAATATCGAGGTGCCTCGACACGGCCCCGAGCAGGGCCGTGTTGGCCGCGCGCGGGTTACCGGCCTCGCTCGCGAGTTTCTGGCCATCGACCAGCAGAAAATCGGGAAAGCTCTTCCTGATGGCATCCACCACGCCCTCCGGATAGGGTTCGCGCCCCATCAGGACCGAGGGGGGAGCGATACGCAGATCATTGGCGACCACCCTGGCGCCCGCTTTCAGCAATGGCAGCGAACGGCAGGTTTCCATCAGTTCGAATCCGAAGAGCACATCCCCCTCCCCTTCCGGGACAATGGGCGAGAAGACCTCCCTGCCGTAACGGACGTGTGACACCACGCTGCCGCCACGCTGGGACATGCCGTGGATTTCGCTCTTCTTCACATCGTAACCTGCCAGCATGAGGGTTTCGGAGAGGATTTCGGAGGCCAGCAGGATCCCCTGGCCGCCAACCCCCACCAGCAGGATATTGGTAACGTCGTTGCTCATTTCGCCCTCCCGATTGCATCGAACTTGCACAACTGGCGGCAGACATCGCACCCCGTGCAGAGCAGAGGGTTAATGTAGGCCTTGCCTTTTTTGTCATCAATCCGCCGCCACTCGATGGCCGGGCACCCGATACCGAGGCAGGCGCGGCAGCCGGCGCACTTTTCCGCATTCACCGCCATTATGGGCCCTTTCCGGAATACGCCTTCGCGCTTGACCAGAACACAGGGCTTGTCGGTGATGATCACCGATGGCTCGGGGCTGTTCATCTCTTCCAGAATGGCGGCACGGGTCTGTTCGAGGTCATAGGGATCGATGGTGCGCACCCGCCTTACTCCCAGCGACTTGCAGAGGAGGGGGAGATCGACGCCGTGGGTGGGGTCGTTCATCAGCGTATACCCGGAACCGGGGTTGTCCTGGCGTCCCGTCATGGCGGTAATCCGGTTGTCCAGGATGATAACCGTGGCTGGAGACTGGTTGTAGACCATGTCCATCAGGCCGTTCAACCCGGTATGGAGGAAGGTGGAGTCGCCGATTACGGCCACCACCCTCTTTTGTTCCTCTTCGGAAACCACCTTGGTCACGCCGGTGGCCATGCCCAGGGAAGCCCCCATGCAGACGCAGGTTTCCATGGCCGAAAGCGGAGGCAGGAAACCGAGGGTGTAGCAGCCGATATCGCCGCAGACGTAGGCCTTGAGGCGATTGAGCACGTAGAAGACGGAGCGGTGCGGGCAGCCGGGACACATGTTGGGCGGCCGCGGTGGTAATGTTTCGGCGTATTCCGGTAGGGGCATTGTGCAATCCGCCTCTACGACGCCGATGGAGGCAAAGGCGTTTCTGATCCGTCCGGGGGTCAGCTCTCCGCAGACAGGCAGAATCTCCTTGCCCACAACCTGGATTCCCATTGCCCTGACCTGTTCCTCGATGAAGGGGTCAAGCTCCTCGACCACAAAGAGCCTCTCCACCGAGGAGGCAAACTCGCGGATCAGGGCATGGGGCAGCGGATACACCATCCCGAGCTTGAGCGTGGATGCGGTGGGGAGCACTTCCCGCACATACTGGTAACAGGCGCCGGAGGTAATGACGCCGATACCGGTGTCACGCAGTTCCAGACGGTTGATGGCCATGGTCGCGCCCTGCTCGGAAAGGGTGGCGCTGCGTTTCTCCACGATGGGGTGACGAACCCGCGCATTGCCGGGGAGCATGACCTGTTTGGCGGCGTTTTTCACCAGCTTCGGCGCGGGGAGACCGGCAACCCGCTCACCCAGTTCCACAACGGACTTGCTGTGGGAAATCCGCGTGGTGGTTCTCAGTATCACCGGCGTGTCGTGCCGCTCGGACAATTCGAACGCCAGGCGTGTGAAATCCTTGCATTCCTGGGAATCTGAAGGCTCCAGCATGGGGATCTTGGCGAATTTGGCGTAATTGCGGTTATCCTGCTCGTTCTGGGAGGAATGCATCTCGGGGTCATCCGCCTCAACCAGAACCAGCCCGCCGTTGACGCCGGTATACGATAGGGTCAGGAGCGGATCCGCCGCCACATTGACGCCCACATGCTTCATCGCCACCAGGGCGCGGCCACCGCCGAACGACGCGCCGATACCGACCTCAAGGGCGACCTTCTCGTTCGGCGCCCACGACGAATTGATCTCCCCGTACCTGACGGTATTTTCGAGGATCTCCGTGGATGGTGTACCCGGATAGGCGCAGGCAACCGCACATCCGGCCTCGTACGCGCCACGGGCAATTGCCTCATTACCTGAGAGTATTTCTTTCATGTGACGTTCTCACTCCATGGAATAGTTGAATACCAGCAAAGCCTTGGCACTATACTAGAACGGGGAAAGGATTGCAATTCGTTTAAAATATTGAGCGCCCCTGTTCCCGGAAATCAGTTGCCAATTCACGACGGCTTACCTATAATTCAGTATTTCTCAAATTGCGGGGTTACCTGATACATGGGATATTTCATAACATTCGAGGGTATAGAGGGGTGCGGCAAGACGACCCAGATGAAACTGCTCGGAGAGCATCTGGAGTCTCTCGGCTACTCCGTGGTGATGACACGGGAACCGGGCGGATGTCCCATTGCCGACAAGATACGTTCAATCCTGCTGGATGCGGGCAACCGCGGTATCGCGCCGCTGACGGAACTTTTCCTGTACTCCGCGGCTCGTGCGCAGCACGTGTCAGATGTGATTCTCCCGGCCCTGAAACAGGGTAAAATTGTCCTCTGCGACCGCTTTACCGACGCCACCATCGCCTATCAGGGGGCCGGACGCGGCATAGAGCAGGAAACGGTAAAAACCTTGAACCTTACGGCCTGCAACGGACTGACTCCCGATCTGACCGTGCTGATCGACTGCGACCCCATCATCGGGCTGGAAAGGGCGCGCCACAGGATTGAGACAACCAGGGGACCCCGCGAGGAACGTTTCGAGCTTGAAGCGATGGAATTTCATCAGGGGGTGCGCAAGGCTTACCAGGCCCTTGCCAGAAGCGAACCGGACCGCTTCATAACCGTGGACGGAAGCGGCAACACAGAGGAAATCAGCCAGGCGATCGTGTTGCAGGTACTTCGAAACCGCCTGAACAACAACAGCTATGCCTCTCTCTGAGATTGTCGGTCATGACCGCATCGTCGAGCTCCTGCGACGGTCACTCCGCTCGGGCAAGACGGCGCATGCCTATATTTTCGAGGGGCCTCCCGGTTGCGGCAGAAGAAAAACGGCAATGTCCCTGATCCAGGCGCTCTTCTGCCCGGCGGGTGATGATGACGCCTGCGGCGTCTGCGCGTCCTGCCGCAAGGTAGCTACGGCAAACCATCCCGACATCCACATCGTTGAGCCGCTTCCCGACAAGCGTGACATCAGCATCACGCAGTTGCGCGACCTGCAGCGGGATCTTGCCATGCGCCCCTATGAGGCGCCCCGCTCCGCATGCATAATCGAACCGGCTGACAGGATGAACAGCAGTTCGGCCAACTCCTTTCTCAAGACCCTGGAGGAGCCCCCGGGAAACGCGATCATCATTCTGGTTTCTGAAAACGCCGAAATGCTGCTGCCCACCATCAGGTCGCGCTGTCAGCTGCTCCGCTTTGCCCCCCTCTCCCCGGACCAGGTCAGGCTTCTGCTGGAACGAAACGGCATGAGCGCCGAAAACGCCGCTCTCCTGGCCCCGATGGCCGACGGCAGCATGCGGCGCGCCCTCGAACTGGACAACGACTCCCTGTCCCGGCGCCGGGAGCAGCTGCTCAGGCATCTTTCGGCCTTCGCTCTTGACCGCGTGGCCACGGTTTTCGACGCCTCGGAAGAGCTGAGCGGCAGCCGGGACGAGACCCTGGAATCAATCGACATGCTGCTCTCGTTTACCCGGGACATGCTTCACCTGGCTGCCGGCTGCGGAGACATCATCAACACGGCCATCAGGCCGGAGCTGGAGGCGCTGGCGGCACGCCTGAACCTGGGGGGAACGATGCGGTTCGCCGATGATGTCATAGAAACCAGAAGGGCGGTGCAGCGCAACGCCAATGCGAAACTGGCCCTTGACAATCTGTTTCTGAAGATAGCCGGAAATCTCGCGGCGGCGCAAGCGTAGACCGAAGGCTGACGGCTGAAGATAATTCAGATTTCATTTTCCGTCCCAGCCGCTTCGTTCATGGAAATTGCGAGCAATCGTTGGTGATTTTCCATCGGTCTTCAGCATGTTTACCTTTAATTTTGCAACAGCAACAGGGAGGATATTAGTTGCCACGGATAGTAACACTTCAATTCAGCCCGGCCGGCAAGATGTTCGACTTCGACGCCGGAAACCTTGAACTGGCGCCCCGGGACAGGGTACTGGTGGAAACGGAACGGGGCGTCGCCATCGCCTCGGTCGTGCGCGCTCCCGTCGAACGCAGCGCGGAGGAATCCCCGCCCGACCTGGTCACGGTCATGCGCGTCGCCACACCGGAGGATTCTGAAACGCTCAAGCGCAACGCGGTCAAGGAAAGGGAGGCGTACGACTTCTGCAACAAACGCATAGCCGAACGGGGCATGCAGATGAAGCTGGTCCGGGTTGAGTACCTCTTTGACGGCAGCAAGGCCATTTTCTACTTCACGGCCGACGGCCGGGTGGACTTCCGGGTTCTGGTCAAGGACCTGGCCCACACCTTCCATACCCGCATCGAGATGCGCCAGATCGGAGTCCGTGACGAATCCAAGATGGTGGGAGGCGTGGGGGTCTGCGGCAGGGAACTCTGCTGCTGTTCCTGGCTGCGGGACTTTCAGCCGGTTTCGGTCAAGATGGCCAAGGAGCAGAATCTGGCGCTCAACCCCAGCAAGATTTCCGGCCAGTGCGGCCGACTCCTCTGCTGCCTGGACTACGAATACGATACCTACTGCACCCTCCGGAAGAAGCTCCCCAAATGCGGAAAACGTATCAGCGTGGGCGCCGTGACCGGCGTGGTGGACAAACTGAACATCCTCACGGGCAACATCACGCTCAAACTGGATGACGGCAAGCTCGTCGTGGTCACGAGAGAGGAACTGACTGGAGAAGCTCTCCCGGCCGATGCGCAGCGGGAACAGAACGAATTGCCCCCGGCGCCCGCACCTCCGGCGCAGAAGCGGCGCGAGGCGGAAGAAGACGCGCTTCTTCCGGAAACGGCCCCGGATTCCCCTGAATCCGGCAGCGACACGGTCAGGGCGGCCAGAACGAGACAGAATCTCCAGGAACGGGACGGCCAGCCCAAACCGCCGCGAAAAAAACACCGCCCCCGCAGATCCGGGCAGCGGAAGCCGGGAAACGCCCCTCCGCCAGCGGACGATTAGGGACGGAACACACTAAAATCAATGGGAGTATTCCATGAAGCGCTCGTTTTACGTCACCACCCCGATTTTTTACGTCAATGATGTCCCCCACATCGGCCATGCCTACACCACGGTGGCGGCGGATGTTCTGGCCCGCTACAAACGGCTGATGGGATTCGACGTCTATTTTCTGACCGGAACGGACGAACACGGCCAGAAAGTGGAGAAAGCGGCCATCACGGCCGGTGAGACCCCTCTGGAACTGGCGGATCGGGTCGTAAAACGCTACCAGGCACTGTGGGAACGTCTGGGCATTTCCCACAACGACTTCATACGCACCACCCAGGAACGCCACAAGAAGGGCGTGGCCCACATCTTCAGGGAAATACTGGACAGGGGGGATATCTACCTGGGAGAGTACGAGGACTGGTACTGCACCCCGTGCGAGACCTTCTGGACCGAGAACCAGCTGATCGAGGACCGCTGCCCGGACTGCAACCGTCCCGTGGAGAAGCTGAAGGAGGAGTCGTATTTCTTCCGCATGAGCAAGTACCAGGAGCAGCTCCTGGCGCATATCGAGGCCAATCCGGACTTCATCCAGCCCAAAACCAAACGGAACGAGATCGTTTCCTTCATCAGGGAGGGACTGCGCGACCTGTCCGTATCACGCACCACCTTCAGCTGGGGCATCCCGGTGCCGGGCAACGACAAACACGTCATCTACGTCTGGTTCGACGCCCTGACCAACTACATGACCGCCCTCGGCTATCCCGAGGAGACGGCCGAATACCGGAAGTTCTGGCCCGCCAGCGTACACCTGATCGGCAAGGACATCCTCCGCTTCCACACCGTCTACTGGCCGACGTTCCTCATGGCAGCCGGTCTGCCGCTGCCGGAGAAGGTCTTTGCTCACGGCTGGTGGACGGTTGAGGGCCAGAAGATGAGCAAAAGCCTGCGCAACGTGGTGGAACCCAACATGCTGATCGACAAATACGGCGTCGACGTGGTCAGGTACTTCCTGATGCGCGAGGTTCCCTTCGGACTGGACGGCGATTTCTCCCACACCGCCCTGATCCAGCGCCTCAACTCGGATCTGGCCAACGACCTGGGCAACCTCCTCTCCCGCTCGACGGCCATGGCGGTCAAGTACTTCAACGGGATTCTGCCGGCAGCCGCCGAAAGCACCGATATCGACCGTTCGCTGCGGGAAAAGACCTCCGCCATGATTGCCGCCGTCGAGAAATGCATGGACGAACTGGCCTTCAGCAGGGCGCTTCAGGCGATCTGGGAAGTCATCTCGTCCTGCAACAAGTACATCGATGACAACGCCCCCTGGGCTCTGGCTAAGGACCCGGCCCGGCGGGACCGGCTGGCGACGGTCATGTACACGCTGCTGGAATCCCAGCGGATCGCCCACTGTCTGCTGGCGCCCTTCCTTCCCTCAACGTCGCAAAAGGCGCTGTCGTCACTGGGATGGACCGGAGAGGTGTTGCTGGACGCGCTGGAATGGGGAGGGCTGAAGGAGGGCGCCGTCATAACCAAGGCCGAGGCGCTGTTCCCGAG
>CAZRPI010000062.1:0-1322 GCA_964601865.1 uncultured Pelobacter sp.
GTGTCGCGTCGAGAAAATCCGTAAGAATCTGGTGAAAGTTTATATGGTGAAGCTGGCCTGGTCCTCAAGGGCTTGCGCTATCTCACCATCCGGTACAGGTCGTCATGGTCCAGCAGTCGCAGAAGCAGAATGTCTGCCGACCAATCCGGGTTTCCGGCGGGGTGATAGGCGCCGGGATCAAAGGAGAGGCGACAGCGGCCATCAACACGCGCCGACCAGGCGGTCGGATCATTATGTCAAAATGACAAATTTGTAAATTGCGGGGTCTCTCGGGGACGCGACCATCTATTGATTCTATTGCTCGGTGGAATCGGCGGCGCATGGTTTCACAGTAATCACTTTTGATGTATTCTCAATTCATCGGGGAGGTCTGGCAAGACGTTTTCCTGTGTGCTCCACCGAGGTTTTCCGCGATATCAAATTGATATTTCAACACACTTGTCCCAAGCAGCAAACACCTCTCCAACCGCTGCCTCAACTTTACCGACACCAGCCCCAACACCAATTGACAAAGCCCCGGACAACGTCCATTGTGCACGGGGATTGCATAATAGCCGATGGAGACTTCGTGTGCCAGCCATGCGCTCTGGAAACATTTTTTTCTGCGCGTGCGGTCCGCGTCGAACCTCTGCTGAAACGTATCATTCGAACCTGACCAAACGGCTGGCGAACGCACCAATTCTTCTGTCGATACCTGTAAAAAGGGGGTCTGCGATGTTATTGCGGGAAGAAAGAAAAGAAATCGTCCGCTTCGGAAAAAAGCTGATCACGGCGCGGCTCACCTCCGGGACCGGGGGCAACCTGAGCATTTTCAAGCGCTCTGAAGGTCTGATCGCCATCAGCCCGAGCGGCATCGAGTACGATGAAATGGAACCCGAAGACGTCCCGGTGGTGGACGCAGGCGGACTGGTTGTGGATGGAGGCAGGAAACCGTCCAGCGAACTCGGTTTTCATCTGGCCCTCTACCGGAAGCGCCCGGAGGTAACGGCTGTCGTCCATACCCATTCAGTCTATGCCACCACCATGGCCTGCCTTAACTGGGAGATCCCCGCCGTGCATTATCTGGTGGCGTTTTCGGGACACAAGGTTCCCCTGGCGCCCTATGCCACATTCGGCAGCGATGAACTGGCGGCCAACGTCGCCGACGCCATCGGCGAACACAATGCCGTCCTGCTGGCAAACCACGGCCTGGCGGCAATCGGGCCGAACCTGGCCACAGCCTTTGAGGTGGCCGAGGAGATCGAGCTGGTTGCCCGCATCTATTATCAGGCCAGGTCCATCGGGGAACCGGTCATTCTTCCCGGTGATGAAATGTCCAGGGT
>CAZRPI010000062.1:1422-9261 GCA_964601865.1 uncultured Pelobacter sp.
AGGCCAGGTCCATCGGGGAACCGGTCATTCTTCCCGGTGATGAAATGTCCAGGGTAATAGAGAAATTCGCCGTTTATGGTCAGAAGGGCGTTTAGGTCGAAGTCATTTCCCCCGCCCTGACACGGAAAAGCTGGGTGAATCCTCTTGGAAATGTAACGAAGGTGGTAAACTTGTAAAATCTGGGTGGTCAGCCAGCGAGTCATCGAGAAAGGGAGGAACAAACGTGAAGAACCTGACGGTATTGGCAGCCATACTCCTCGCATTCGCTATCACCTCTCCGGCGTTCTCGGTAGGGCCGCCGGAGCAGAACACGAGGGAAGCCTACAGGATGATCCTGTCGCAGGCGGATACGAACAGGGATGGGAAACTTTCCACCACTGAATGCAAGGCGATCTACAAAGACAAAAAAATGGCGGAGAAGAATTGCACCTTCTGGGATGTCAACAGGGACGGTACGATCACGGAAGAGGAATACGTCAGGCAGGCGTTGAGTCTGGGCAAAAAGAAGAGATAGATCGGGGGCCTTCTTTCACCCGGCTCCGGTTGCTGAAGGTCCGGATTGTTGTCATTCCCGAAGGTTTGTCGTGAATCCAGGTTTTGACTTCATGGATCTCCGATAGAATCCTCGGGGATGACGGGCTTTTTTTCGAGGTTCTCGATTGTGCCGGACAGTTTCGTATTCATTTTCCGAAACGGCATACAGACGGGAGGAACGGCTTGAAATTCAACGATGTGACCCGCGGCACGGGACTGGAGCAATACGGCATCGTCAATGCGAACCTGATCTACTGGACCCCGCCGACCGCGGTTCTGTACGAGGAAATCATCAAGCGCGGCGAAGGGCTGATCACCAACCTGGGGGCGCTGGCTGTCAAGACCGGCCATTACACCGGTCGCGCCGCCAATGAGAAATTCATTGTCGATGACCGGACCTCACATGATCACATTGCCTGGGGCAAGGTCAACAAGCCCTTCAGCCCCGACAAATTCGACGAACTGTACCAGCGGGTGCTGGCCTTCATGCATGGCCGCGACCTGTTCGTGCAGGACTGCTTTGCCGGCGCGGACCGGGAGCATCGCCTTCCCATTCGCGTCATTACCGAGAAGGCGTGGCATTCGCTCTTCGCCCGCAACATGTTCATCCGCGCCACGCCGGAAGAGCTGGAGAACCACCGGCCGGGCTTCACTCTGATCAGCATGCCGGACTTTCACGCCATCCCCTCGCAGGATGGCACGAATTCGGAGACGTTCATCATCGTCAGCCTGGCAGGGAGACTGATCCTGATCGGCGGCACTGGCTACGCGGGGGAAATGAAGAAAGCCATTTTCACCATTCTCAACTTCATCCTTCCCATTGAGCAGAAGGTCCTGTCCATGCATTGTTCCGCCAACCTGGGGCCAAAGGGTGACGTCGCCATTTTTTTCGGACTCTCCGGTACCGGAAAAACCACCCTCTCCGCCGATCCGGATCGGACGCTGATCGGAGATGACGAACATGGCTGGGACGACAAGGGGCTGTTCAACTTCGAGGGGGGATGCTACGCCAAGATCATCAGGCTTTCCCGGGAGGACGAGCCGGAAATCTACGCCACAACCCGCAGATTCGGCACCATTGTGGAAAACGTCGCCATCGACACCCGCAACCGCAGGGTGGATCTGAACGACGAATCCTTTACCGAAAACACCCGCGCCTCCTATCCCCTGACCCATCTGCCCAACATCGTTCCTTCCGGGACCGCGGGACACCCGAACAATATCATCATGCTGACCTGCGACGCCTTTGGCGTGCTGCCGCCCATTGCGCGCCTCACCGAGGAGCAGGCCATGTACCATTTCCTTTCGGGTTACACCGCCCGCGTGGCGGGCACAGAGGCGGGCGTCAGGGAACCTTCCGCCACCTTTTCCCCCTGTTTCGGCGGCCCGTTCATGGCGCTCAAGCCAACCGTGTACGGCGAGCTGCTGCGCGAAAAAATTCTCCGCCACAGGGTCTCGTGCTGGCTGGTCAATACCGGCTGGAGTGGCGGGCCCTACGGAACCGGCCAGCGGATCGGCATCAACCATTCCCGCGCCCTGGTCAACGCGGCGCTGAACGGTACGTTGCTGGCTGGACAATTCGAAAAGGAGGGTTTTTTCGGCCTGGCCATCCCTACCGGCTGTCCCGGCGTGCCGTCCGTGATGCTCAATCCGCGCAATACCTGGGCTGACATCGCCGCCTATGACGATGCCGCGCGCAGGCTGGTCGCCATGTTCAGGGAGAATTTCTCGAAGCACCATGGCCATGTTGCGCCGGAAGTGGTCAGCGTGCTGTAATTCTGGATTCGCCCGGCCATACGAGTATCCGTTTGTCTCTCTGGTGGTAACATCTGGATCTTCGATGCAAAAACGCGCAAAATAAAAAGCCCGCGGATGATTCCACGGGCTTTCCATTCACAATTCGGCTGACCGAATTATTTCTTTTCAGCTTTGGGAGCAGCTTCGGGAGCCTTGGGGGCTTCGGGAGCAGGAGCAGCTTTGGCGGACATGGGAGCCTGAACCGGTTTCGGAGCTTCAGCGGCAGGAGCAGGAGCAGGAGCTTCTTCTTTTTTCTTGCAACCGGCGGTGAAAGCTACAGAAAGAGCAAGTACCATCGTCAGTGTCAACAGTTTTTTCATTTTGTGACCTCGTTTTTTTGAATTAACCATAAGACGCAAATGCGCATGGCTCTGAAATCGATTTCCGATCATACTCGCGGAATTGATATTGTCAAGAAGTTTTTGATGTTACATGGTTGCGGGTCGCAAGAATTCGGGCATAACCGGGCGTCAGTGGTGGAAGCGGCCCATACGTTCCCGATGGGCCGGAGTCGGCGATTTATGACATTCGAAGCAACGCAGGTTCTCCACCTTCTTCACTTCGAGACTCGAGGTTTGCCCCCCCTGCTGGGGCGGCTGGTTGTATTCGGGGGTCTGGAATGCCAGGCGCATGCGTTCGTCACTTATGGTTGCAGGTTTGTATATGGCCCGCCAGTTAGTGCTTATCGGCACGCTGTGGCACTGATCGCATCCTCCGGGAGGAGGGATGCTTCTCCATGCGACGAACATTGCGCACCCCGCAAGGGTGGCTACAGCCAGAATCGACAGCAGAACGTTTTTCATCATCCCCTCCGACCAGCTCCGAACCAGTGGCGGTTTTTACCGTACCGCGACCCCGGAGAAAAAACCGCATTCATAACGGAAATCCATTACCGAAAAGGCGCCTCAGGTTATTCAGCATCGCCTCGGCGATTTCAGATTCCATCATACCACGGATGAGGGCCACCGCAACCAGAACCTCCCTCAGCCATGCGGGCTGGTTCGGCTGACCACGGTAGCGTATGGGCGTCAGGTCGGGCGCGTCGGTTTCCATCACCAGGTGTTCAACGGGGATTTCCCGCGCCAGCCTGACCGGACGGACGGCGCCCTCCCAGGTCACCGTGCCCGAGATGGAGATCAGAAAGCCCAGGCGGATGAATTCCCGCGCCATTTCCGGCGAACCCGAGAAGGCGTGCATAATGCCCCCGACCCGGTCCGCATTTTCCTCGCGGAGGATCACAAGGGTGCGGTGGAAGGACCGTCTGCAGTGGACAAGCACCGGTTTTCCCAGGGCAACGGCGAGCCGGAGTTGCTCCCGGAAAGCCCTTTCCTGCAGTTCCTGCGCTACGGCACAGTACAGGTCCAGTCCGATCTCGCCAATGGCGATTCCCCCACCGGCGAATTCAGCCAGCTTTTGGAGAACGGATCCGTCCGCGAGATCGGCATGCATGGGATGAATGCCGAAGGCCGCGTATATCCCCTCCCGCTCCCGCGCCAATGCCGCTATTCTCTCCCAGTTGGCCGGATGCACTCCGGGCGTCACGCAGCCGGCCACACCCGCCCGGCGGGCGGAATCCAGCACGGCGGAGATGTTGGCATGGAGAGGTTCGCAATCGAGGTGACAATGGGTATCCACCAGTCCGACGCTGTCTCCGTGGCGGGGATATGTGCGTTTCTCAGGCATCAGGTTTCATCCTCCACGGGGCTTACGTGTGCGGATCCGGCGGATGTTGTCCGGGTACGGGATGGAAAACGGCCGGCTACAGGAACCAGCCGAACAGGTTGACCAGTTTTTCCAGCATGCGGGTCAGGATATCCCGCTGTTCATGGCCGGTCAAGGTTACGCGCCGGGAAGAGACCAGTTCGCGCTCCAGGACCTTGCGGATCTGTCTGCCGAATGCGCTGCTGTCGATGATGCCGTTGATCTCGAAGTTGCGGTGAAAGCTTCTCTGGTCCAGGTTGGCCGAGCCGATGATCGTGCGTTCGCCATCCACCAGCATCACCTTGGCGTGCAGGATCTCTTCCTCAAGCTCATAGATCTCCACTCCCCCCCTGAGCAGCGCGCCATAGGAGCTGCGCCCCACCAGCAGCACCAGCTGGACGTCGCTGCGCGCCGGCAGAAGCAGGCGCACTCTCACTCCGCGCCGGGCCGCCCGCAAAAGCGACCGGATAATGCGGGGACCCGGAACGAAGTAGGGGTTGGCGATCAGCAGATCCTCGGAGGCGGATGCGATGTTGAGCAGGAAGGCCTGGCGGATGTAGGAACTGCGGTGATGGGGACCGCCGCTGACGAACGAGATATTCGCCTCGCCATGGCCGAAGCCTCCCAGCCGGACACAGTCGGTTGCCGGCAGTTCGGGCGGGCGGCCCAGTTCCATCTGCCAGGTTTCGCTGAAGATGGCGATCAGCTCTCTTACCGCGCTCCCGCTGACGCTGAAGCCCAGGTCACGGAAACGATGGGGCCGCGCATTGACTCCGGAGTATTCGTTGCCGATGTTGAATCCACCCAGAAACGCGCTGCAGCCGTCGATCACCATCATCTTGCGGTGATCACGGCGATCGAACCAGTGTATGCCGCGCCGGAACGAGGGGACGTTGAATGGAATCAGTGCCACCCCCTGATGCGCCAGGTTTCTGAAAAAGGAAGAAGGGGTCTCCACGCAGCCGATGTAATCGTAAATCAAAAGGACCCGCACTCCGCGGGCGACGGCCGCCACCAGTTCCTCCGCGACCGTGGCGCCGGTGCGGTCGTTGCGGATCAGGTAGTATTCCAGCAGGATGAAGCTCTTTGCCGAACGGATTGCATCCAGGAAAGCCCGGAAGAACGTCCGGCCGTCCGGGAAAAACGCCACCCGGTTGCGCCGATAGACGACCGGCAGCGGCTGGCGCGCCGCATGTTCCAGGCGGCGCATCAGCCGCGCCAGCCGCTTCTTCTTTCTGAAGGGGGTATCTTCCATCCGGGTTTTCCGTCAGTCGTTCCAGGCGCCCCGGGTTACGGCAGGTAATCCTTCCGCACGGGGGAAAAGACCTCGATGGCCACCGAATCTTCCAGGGTCTCGGCGCCGTGGGGCATGTCCCCGGGAATACACCAGCTGTCGCCGGGGAAGACGTCACGGGTATCCGGGCCGATGGTCAGCCGAATCCGCCCCCTGACCAGGTATCCGGTCTGCTCGTGGGGGTGGGCGTGCAGGGGGAGGTTTGCCCCCTTCTGCAGCCTGAACTCGACCATCAGGGTACTGGCGCCGTACACCAGAGTTTTCTGCGCGATTCCGTCCAGAGGATACTTATAACCGTCACTGCTCTGCCTTGCAAACATGCCTCCCTCCCTGTCATTACTGAAATAATACCTCACCTGTTACCCACCACAATAAAACAGCCATGGGGCAGGCGCGTCCCATGGCTGTAATCACGCTTGTCAACGCCCCGTATTCATTCTGAAATCAGGTTCTCCCCGGTCATTTCCATGGGCTGCGCCAGGCCGAGCAGATGCAGCATGGTGGGCGCGATGTCGGCCAGGCGCCCCCCTTCGCGCAGCTTGGTTCCCTTGCGGCTGTCATCGGCCAGGATCAGCCAGACCGGGTTGGTCGTATGGGCGGTGAACGGCTCGCCGTTTTCATCGATCATCTGCTCGGCGTTGCCGTGATCCGCCGTAATCAGGGCCGTCCCCCCCATGTCCAGAATTTTGGCCACCACCCGGCCCACGCAGCCATCCACCGCCTCCACTGCCCCGATGGCGGCCTGCAGGACACCGGTGTGACCGACCATGTCGCAGTTGGCGAAGTTGAGGATGATCACGTCGTACACATCGAGGTCCAGGCGGTTCAGCAATTCCTCCGTAACCAGCTTGGCGCTCATCTCGGGTTTGAGGTCGTAGGTGGCCACATCCTTGGGAGAGGGGATGAGGCAGCGGTCCTCGTTCGGGAACGGGGTTTCCACGCCGCCGTTGAAGAAAAAGGTGACGTGGGCATACTTTTCCGTCTCGGCGATACGCAGTTGCTTAAGCCCGGCGTCGCTCAGCACTCCGCCGAGAAGGTTGGTCATTTCCAGCTGGGGAAAGGCGACCGGCAGACCGAAGGTGGCGTCGTATTCGGTCATGCAGACGTAGCCGGCCAGCGCGGGATGGCCGGTTCTGGAAAAACCGTCGCAATTCTCCAGGGCAATGGCGCGGGTAATCTCCCGCGCCCGGTCGGAGCGGAAGTTGAAGAAGATGAAGCCGTCGCCGTCCCTGAGCGTGGCGACAGGCTTGCCGTTGTCGGTCAGTACGGCGGGAAGGACGAACTCGTCGTGGACTCCCGCCTCATAACTCTTGCTGATCGCGTCCCGTACATCGGCGAAACGTTGGCCTTCGCCGAGCACGATCGCGTTGTACGCCTGCTCCACCCGTTCCCACCGGTTGTCCCGGTCCATGGCGTAGTAGCGCCCCATGATGGTGGCGATTCTTCCGCGGCCGATTCCGGCCATCTCCCGCTCCAGCTGGGCCAGGTAGTCGGCGCCGCTCTGGGGCGGGGTGTCACGGCCATCCAGCAGGCAGTGCACGAAAACGTCGGTCAGGCCCTCTTTTTTTGCCAGCTCCAGCAGGGCGTAGAGATGGGTGTTGTGGGAGTGGACCCCGCCGTCGGAGAGCAGACCCGCCAGGTGCAGCCTGCCGCCGGCGGCTTTGGTTCTGGCGATGCACTCCAGCAGCGCCGGGTTGCGGAAGAAATCGCCGTCGTCAATGGCTTTGGTGATGCGGGTCAGATCCTGGTACACCACCCGTCCGGCGCCGATATTGAGGTGGCCTACCTCGGAATTGCCCATCTGCCCCTCCGGCAGGCCGACAGCCAGACCAGAGGTGCGGATCTGCGCATGGGGATAGTCGGCCAGCAGCCGGTCGAGGTTGGGGGTTTTTGCCAGTTTCACGGCGTTGTGATCGGAATCGGGGTTGATCCCCCAGCCGTCAAGGATCATCAGCAGTAGAGGTTTCTTTGGCATTCACGTTACTCCATAACATTTTCATCATTGTTCAAACAGGGCTTGCCGATTTGGCCTCCAGCATACCATGGCTTGAAAGCTTCGATAATCGCCCCGTCGAATAAAATCATCAAATACTGTCTGGCGTACTCCTAAACAGATCGCTCATCCGCCCCGGCTCACGGGTGGCCCGCCCCTCCCTGATGGTCTCGATAACCTGGAACGGCAGCGCCGCGCCCCGATTCTCCACCCGGTTGCCGTTTTCATCGTATTTGCCCGGCCAGATCAGTTCGGGTCTTGTTATGTCAATCGCGGGCATTCAGTTTGCTCCTTTGAGATGTGAGTCCAGCCAGGCGCGGCCTTTCGTGGTAAGCCGGTATCGCTGCATGCGGCTGTTGGGTTTGTCGGGAATGGTGTATTCAATAGCTTGATCTGCCAATAGTACGCGAACTACCTTGTTCAGTTGACCGGAAACTTCTTTCTGACCAAGACCAGCTGATAACTCCGCCTTGCCCAGCGGACCGGCTACCAGCAGACGCAGCACCCTGATTTCCAACGA
>CAZRPI010000062.1:9361-19911 GCA_964601865.1 uncultured Pelobacter sp.
CTCTGGCTGCGACTCTGGCTGCGACTCTGGCTGCGACTCTGGCTGCGACTCTGGCTGCGACTCTGGCCGTATGACTTGGCGCCTACCTGGCGCCGGCCCTGAGCCTACTTGTCCTGTGACTTGTTCGGTGAATCCTGGCCGCCGAATGATCTGCATGAAGGTGCCGATTTCCTGCTTGAATTCAGGGGCAGGAACGTTTGCCTCGCCGCACAAGGCTATCATGTCCAGTGTACCGGTCCCGGCGCGCTCGATGTAACGGGTAAGAAACAGCGGCTCGGCGATCAGCGGGTTGTGCGGTATGGATGGATGAGGCCTGTGCAAGGCATCAAGCGTCAACGGCGGCGGAAGTTGGCCGGGGTTCCAGATTTCCAGGCGGTCGGCAAAGAGCATGACCTGGACCGATGCGTTGCTGGCGTAATCCCTATGAGCCACGGCATTGACAATAGCCTCGGCCACGACATCGCGGGGGATTTCGTAAGTGACAGGCGCCCGTGGCCCCTCGGAGCGAGTGCCGACCCGGGCGGCAAGCTTCGACATGACGAAATCAACCGCCTGATCCACCAGTTCGAAGACCGTTCCCTTGTAGATCTGATAGGAAGGGATCGGTTTGCGGATCTCCGTGCCATGAAAATGCATGCACTTCACTTCGGAGCTGATGAGAAAGCGCTGGGGTTTTTTCCCGAACAGAAGTACCGCGGCATGGCTCGGCCGGTCGCGGTCAAGCAGGTTGAGATGAACTAACGCCTTGGGCATGGGCGTTTTGGAAGTGAGCGGATAAGCCCGCTCCCGATGGGCGCGGTCGAGAAAATCGGCCAGTTTCTCCTCCGAAAGGTCCTCCAGGCTTGCCTGCGGGCAAGCGGCGGCATCGAATGGAAGCGACCGGATGTCGCCGTTCCGCTCAAGATATTCAATCAGGCTTGCGTACAAGATGGCAATCAGCTCCGGCATCGCGCCGAAACGGCGACGAATGAGCTGATCCCCCGCCCTGCGGATCAGGGTTTGCATCTTCGGGTTACGAACCGCGTCGTTACTCCCCTTGACGAAGATGAGCCGCTCTACGCCATGTGCCGTGGCATGGTCGAATTCCCGCTCAGTCGGCGAGACCCCTTCGGCGTCCTCATAACCGTATTCGTTGCCGAAGAGGCCTACATAGATGGCGCTGCGCTCAACCTCGTGCAAATAGACCGCATCGGCGCGCTGGTCGGAAGCGGGCAGGCTCTCGAACAGAAACACCTCGAAAAACCGGCGCAGGAGCGGGTCGCCATGGACATACTCTTTCAGGGCGCGACGCTCATCAGCCAGTTCTTTCTGTACAGAGCTGATGAATAGTTGTTTCCTGGAGGTCATAATGCTCCACTTTCCGCGGCAACATTGCTGCGATAAAAACCGGTGAAGTTACTCCCTGCGCACCCTTCAATCCGACACAACCGGCTATCCCTTATGTCTCTGCCTGCGACAGTCATTTCCCGGGCGCAATAAAACGCCGAATGTTCGGCGCGTAACCCTGCTCTCTGACCACAAAGTGATTAACAGCATGAATTTCAATGATGGTAGGGCTCGCCATTCAGGATGGTGAAGGCGCGGTAGATCTGCTCCAGCAGGAATACCCGCACCATCTGGTGGGTGAAGGTCATCTTCGAGAGGGAGAGCAGCCGCCCCCGGCGACGGAACTCATCGGAAAAGCCGTAGGCGCCGCCGATGACGAACACCAGCTCCCCGGTTCCCAGGTCGCGCTGTCTGCCGATGAAGGAGGCCAGGCCGGGGGAATCCAGCTGTTCACCCAGTTCGTCCATCAACACGACTGCCGCTCCCGTAGGAATCTGTTTCTCCAGGCGTTCGCACTCGCGCCGCCTCATCTCGTCGGCCTGGGCGCCCTTTTCCTCCCGCACCTCGCCCAACTCAAGGGGAACATAGCGCCGGATTCTTCCCCCGTAGTCGGCCAGGGCCTCCTTCACCCAGGCATCACGGCTCTTGCCTACCCAGAGCACACGAATCCTCACCTATTCCCTCTCCCGGTCAGCCTCCCGGACCTCCGCTGGCAGCTCCACCTCCGGTGCCATGCGCCAGAGACCGTCCAGGTCGTAGTAGCGGCGTACCGGCTCATGGAATACATGAACCAGGACATCCCCGTAATCCATGACGATCCACCTACCTTCGGCCTCCCCCTCGATATCGATGACCTTGCCGTATTTTTTGAGTCCGGTGCGGATACTCTCCGCAATGGTCTGCACCTGGCGGTCGGAATGGCCGGATACTATCACCAGATAATCGGCTATGGACGAGAGCCCTGAAATATCCAGGGCGTGAATGTTGAAGGCCTTCTTGTCGCACGCCAGTTCGGCGCATCTTATTGCCCGCTCCCGTGGAGTCAGGGCGGTTCTTTCCTCTGTTTTCTTACCTATGGGCATTCCGAATAGATCCTCTGTTTTTTGATATACGCCTCCACCGTAGGTGGGACGAGGTAGGTTATGGAGTGGCCGGCCAGCGCGCGCCGTCGGATTTCGGTCGACGAGATGTCCAGGAGGCACCCCGCCAGAAACCGGATGCAGGCGCCGGCGACGTGCTCCAGGGTTCGGGTTCCGGGAGTGTAGCTGAACTCCCCCCGCAGTTCGGGCGGCAGGAGGAGGAGCGGGTTGCCGATCTGTCGCCCGGGGCGTTCCACGACGATCAGGTTGCAGGAACGCATGATGTCGGCGTAGCGGTACCAGGAACCCAGTTCCAGGAAGGAGTCGCTGCCGATGATGAAGAAGATCTCGGCCTCCGGATACTCGTTCCGGAAAGCGGAGATGGTGTCGATGGAGTAGGACTTGCCTTCCCTCCGCCCCTCCGTTACGGACAGTACGAAGGCCGGGTTGCCCGAAATTGCCAGTCTGACCATCTCGCACCGCTGCTCAAACGGAACCTCGCCTGCCAGCGTCTTGTGGGGCGGATCGGAAGCCGGGATGAAGAATACCCGGTCGAGAGCGCAGAGCTCCCGGGCTTCCTCGGCGATGCGGAGGTGGGCAAGATGTATGGGGTTGAACGTGCCGCCCATCAGGCCGATTCTCATTATTTATCACCCGTCACGCGGTCAGGATCTTGTTTCTGATGATCAGCATTTCAAACGCCAGCGCCATCTTTTTGATCAGCAGCTGCAACCTGTTGAGGCGCGGTCCCAGCTCTTCGGCATCCGCCAGCGCCAGCACCGCCGCCACCACCCGGTCCGTCATGATCACCGGCGCCACGTACAACGGCGCGTCGTCGGTCAGGGCCAGCGCCTCGAGGATGCGCCGGTTTTCCGGGGCGGGGGTCAGGGGGCCGAGGGAAAAGGACCTGGTTTCCGACAGATCCCGCAGCGCCGAAGGCCTGCTCATGACCAGGTTCAGCCCCTTGATTTCGTTGGCCGTCATCTGGTTGCTCACCGCCCGCCATCCCTCGGCAGTTTCACCCCGGAGAACAAAGATCGCTCCGGTTCCGAATTCCCGGTCGATATATCTGATGAGCGCATCGGCCACATCGTCGCGGGAACGGGCTTCGGCGAACTCCATGCAGACACGTTCGAAGCTGTTGAGGCTCTGCTTTTCCGGGATGCGCCCCTTTTCCTCGGTTATGACATCGTTCAGGGAGGCAAAATCCTCGAACTCGGCCGGAATGTGGACGTTAAGCCGTTCGCCGTTCTCCGCAACGGCGGGGACCCTGACCGTTTCAACCCTTGGCGTGTCCGCATCGTCCCTTCCGCGCCCCGATCTGGCAATCTGCCGGTAGCGCGCTTCGCCCTCGCTGAAACGGTAATACTTGGCCTGGGCATGGGAGATACAGATATCCGGGGCTACGTAGGGCTGTACCACGTGGCCGGTGATGAAGGCTATCTCCTCTATAGCCTTGAAATCATTGGGGTTAGTCATTGCCAGTCCCAGCCGGTTCCGCTCCAGCTTGAACGGTACGACCTGATACCTGACCACCAGGGCGCGAGAAAAATCGTTGATAACCTCTTTCGGGATCGCCGACAGTTCCGCGCCGCCGACAAAGGGTACTCCCACTTTGTCGCTCAGTATACGCGCCAGGGTATCTCCATCCACATATCCCATTTCCACCAGCGCGCTGCCGAGACGTATGCCGTAGACAACCTGGCTGTGGAGCGCCTCCTTAAGCTGCTCGGCGGTGATCAGTTTTTCCCTGAGCAGCAATTCTCCGAGTTTCAGTTCCATCGTGCTGTGTCCCTTCCAGGCGCGGTCACGGCGGGGCCTCCGCATGGGCGCGCATCAGAAAATTTCCGGTTTCAGCAATGTTCCGCGTATCGGTATCCTGTAATTTCCGGGAGAAACCATGAATCTGGAAAGTAGCAGAAAAACCGTCCTGTGTCGTTCCCAAAAAACCGGTTTCGGCATGACCTCGGCGGTCAGGTCGAGCGGCGTGTCCATTGCATCGGAGCCGCTGGGAATTTCGCCCGAAAGCCTCACGTAAACATCGCTCCCCTGGATGGAGAAGCTCTCCAGGCGACGCCGGTTGTCGGCAATCCGTATCATGCCGCGGCAATGCAGGTCGGAGACGTCCGGAAGCAAAAGGGTACCCAATTTTACCCCGGAAAACCCGAGTTGTTTCACCTCAAGTCTGAATTCTCCAGCCACCCCCTCCTGCCCGCGGCGCAGCAGACCCGTGACCCGCAGTTCCCCGGCGACGTTGCCGGACAGCGCCGTTTTGAACAAGGGGATGTCGGCCAGATTGACTCCGGAGGCATCCACACTGAGGACCTCCTGGCCGTTGGGTGAGTATTCCATCTCGACCCGGCCGTTCCGGACGGCGGCGGTCAATCCCAGTTTTACCCGTCCCAGCAGCAGCGGCGCCAGCCTGAGTCGCAGGGAAGCCCTGTCGCAGCCGACCAGGGCGCCCCGTCGGGACGAGAGCATCGGGTTGTCCCATTCCAGTCCGGGCAGCGCCTTCTTGTGCGCCCCGGGCGCAAGGGAAAGTCCCCGGTTCTCCAGCGCCCGGTCGATAACCGCATTGATTCTTCCCGTCGGGATGAACCAGTAGGTCAGGAGGATGAGAAGAAGAACTCCCCCTAGGACCAGGGCGGCCGTCCTGAACAGTCGGATCGTCCGCATCATCCGTTCCGGCCGGGAGCCGGTCTCAGCAGGGCGACGGTAAGGTTGAGGTCGAAGCGGGAGGGATCATCGAAACGGACCCTCAGATTGGCTTTCTTCAGCAGTATGGGACGGCTTCCCTTTTCCAGACGGTGGAGGAGGTTGAACGCTTCATTGGCCGTCAGCCCGTCGATCCTCACCTCAGCCACGTCCTCCACGATCCCGTTCCGCTCCTCGCGCTTTCCCGGCGAGACCCTGATGCTCTTCCCCCTGATGCCCATATCTTCCATGATTCCCGCCGGGGAGTCGTCGGGGCGTACCATGGACATGCGGCCCGCCAGCCTGTCGGCTGACAGTTTTGCCGTACGGTACGCCATCCTCAGCCGCATCAGCTCCTCAAGATCGGCTTCCCTGGCCGACCGTTTGCGTTCCAGTTGGGCCGTTTTCCCGGCCAGAGCGCTCCAGGCCAGAGCCACTGACAGCAGCGCGATCAGAAGATAACCCAGGCGGAGCCGGGATCGGCTGTCCAGGGTGCGCCAGCGCTCGGAGACATCCCGCAGAACGCTCATTTCCTCTCCTCCCCGAGCGTGGCCGTCATGGTAAAGGTCACTCCTCCGTCGGGCCGGCTCTTCAGCTCGCCCAGCTCCACCGATGTCATGGAGGGAGCGATGCCGGCCCTGAACTCGTTGACAGCCTGGGCCGACTGCGCGTCTCCCCTGATCCTCAGCGTTCTTCCCTCCATTTCGGCCTCGTACAGGCCGTTGAGGCCAGCGCCCTTCGCCTCCGCCAGCGGCCTGAGCGCGTCCAGGAAGGCGCAGCCGTTCCCGCCTCCGGTCAGTCTTCTTATCTCCCCCCTTACCTCGGCGACCTCATCCACCGCTTTCACGCGGTTCGGAAAAACCTCACGGTAAATGGTGGAGATGGAGGCGTTCAGCGAATCGGTGTCCTTGAGCGCCGAACGGTACTGCAGCCCCTTCCCCGCGAAGAGCAGGAGCACGGCCACGGCTCCGAGGAGAGCGGTGAGGCGCAGTTTTTTCCGCAGCAGCGCATCGCCGGCGGTCCAGGCGAGATCCCCGCGGCGGAAGTCGGGCAGTTCTCCGTTGTAACAGGCCCTGGCTACCGCATACAGATCGACCAGCCTGTGGAAGGTCTGGGTGTTCCGGAACAGCTTGACGCACTCTTCCGGCATCTCCAGGGTTTCCGCGGTCAGGGAAAGGATGTCCGGAACGGGCGGCGTCCCGTCCTCCGCGCCGATTACGAACAGCCGGGGGGGGAGCGGCGCGCCAGAGATCTCCAGGGCCGAGAGGGTGGAGGTCAGCTGCTTCACGGTTTCGGCGCCCGGAAAGGCACGAACGAAGGTCAGTCGGCCTGCCGTCAATATGGCCAGGGCTTTGTCGTCGAACAGGGCGCAGTCGGGGGAAATGCCGGGCAGAAAGGGGGAGGCGAACAGGGAGGAGGACACGATCTCCGGCTCCAGCCCCGCTCCTCTGAACGGTTCGATGGCGGCGGCGATGTCCGTCCGTTGCGCCCAGAGCGCCAGAACCCTGCCGTCGGGCAGCCCGAGCGCGTCAAAGAGCGCCGTCTCGACGGGGAGGGCGATTTCACCCTGGAGCTGGGCCGGCAGGACCTCGCGTATTTTGCGCCGGTCGGTCAGCGGCAGATCCACAACCCGGTGGGCAAACAGGGATGGCGGGAGGCAGAGCACCACGCGCGGCGTTCCCTTTACGCCGGCCGCGATCCGGCCCGCCACGGCGGCCAGGTCCTGTCCGGCGTTCAGCTCGAAAAGGGCCGCCCCCTCCATGGCAAGCGATTTCCCGCCGACGTTGAAGCGGGCGACCGTCAGCCGGTTCTCTCCGATGCGGATTACCAGGCAGTCCATGCGTTTTCCGTTATTCTCATCTATTCAGTACTCCCGCCAGGAGAGATGCTCTCCGTTCAGCCTGACCACGGCCTCCGCGACCCGGGCCGATTCCCTGACCCTCGCCTCTGCCCTGATCCTGAAGATCTCGCCCCTGACATTCGCGTTTCGGGCCAGCTCCTGGGGCAGGGCCGAACCTCCGGAAACCCTCGACAGCTCTCCCACGCTCCGGTACGGCTGCAGGCGTCTTCCGTCCACGATCCGTTCGGCGAGACCGGAGTCGATCCCGTCGCTCAGGGCCATGATGACCTCCCTTGGAGCCGTGTTGATGTTGACGGCTGAAAACCGCTCCCCGCCACTATTGGGAAACACTGTCACAAACGGACGGAGCCTGTCAACGATCTCCGGCGTGAACCCCCTGACGAGCGACAATTCGGCCAGGGTGGCTAGTCTGCCGTTTCTGGCGCGGTACGGGGGATGAAGCGTCTGATAGTAGGGGGTCTCAGCTCCGGCCGAGCGGGCCAGGTCGTCCCTGTCCAGCCAGTCGGCCAGCGCCTCCCAGGCGTCCTCCGGTATGTCGAGCCGTTTACCCAGCCGTTTCAGCATTCCCTGGACGGTTTCGTTCTTTGCGCCGGCCGGGCCGACCAGGTCGTTGAGGTTGACCTTCCCGCTCTCCTCGGTAATGGATATCTCGAGGGTTCCCGTCTCATCCTCCTGAACCATGGGAGCGATGATCGAGCTGTACTCCTGGTCGGCCAGGAGGTTCTGCAGAAGCCTCACTCCTCCCCTGGCGCCCGATTCCGCCATCAGGGACGCCTGCTGGGCGTCACGGAAAGCCCGGCTCAGGGACGTATCCACGTACACCTGGTGGATCATCTCGACCGTCATCGCCACCATGAGCGCCGTGATCACCAGGGTCAGAACCAGGGCGAATCCTCTCTCATCCCTCATGGTCCGGCTACCCGGGGAGCGGAGAGCATGGCAAACTCCACCTCTTTTCCCCCCTCCTCAAAGCGCACCGTGACCCGCACCAGCCTGGGGAGCGACCCGTTGAGCGCCGTATCCCAGCTTCTGACCCAATTGGTACCGTCATGGCATTCCACGAGAAAGGCGCTGATCCGCTCCATCTGGGGATAGGGCCGCGCGCTCTGCCAGTCGTAGAACAGGTCCTGTTCCCTGCGGGTGAGGAGGGGGCGACCGTTTTTTTCCACCATCTCGTACCGCACCGCACGAATGCCCGATTCCCGGATCTCCTGCCTTTGCCGGGGCGCAGCCAGCAGCGTCAGTTCCAGGTTCGAAGCCGGTTTGCCGAACCAGTCCCGATCCTCCACCACGAACCGCAGGCGGCTGTCGCCGCGGTTGTACAGGGCAGAGGCCACTTCGCGCCGTATCAGGTCGAGGGTCGCTCCCAGCTCACGGCGCTCCTCCATCCCCTCCTCCGCCCTCTCCCGGGCTCTCGCAACGGTGAAATAGCTGGTGTAGAGGGCTGTTGCCAGCAGGGAGAGCAGCATCAGGGCGATCAGCAGTTCCAGCAGCGTCAGGCCGCTCCGCCCCGTGAAGGGGGGGGAGGCAGGGGCGATGGAGGTGGGCCTATTTGAGAACGTAGCGCACAAGCGTCACCTCCCGCCGGTCACCGGTACGCCGGACCGTCAGCACCTGCTTCTGGAGGAGCGAATACTGGGTGGAGAGCAGCTCGGCGCGCCAGGTCAGTTCGGGATGGGCCGGCGCGAACGTCCCCTCGACCGACTCCTGCAGCGGCGCCTGCTCCAGCGCGGCCATCCGCTCCCGGGCAAGGATGGTCATGGCCGTGTCGTCCCGTTCCGCGCCGATGACATCCAGGTGGTAGTTGACCGAAGCCAGTACGGTCAGCACCACGCATGCCATGATGGCCAGGGAGACCATCACCTCCAGCAGGGTGAAACCTCTCACAGGGCATCCTCCTGGTACCCCTCGTACACCTTGACCTTTCCTCCCGCGGGAAATGCCATGACCGTCCAGAAGGCGCCTTCCGGCGAGCGGAGGTGAATGGTGACGAAATCCCTCAGGCCGTCAACGCCGACCTCCAGCCGGACCCGGTCCTGGTTGAGCCTTCCCAGGCGGGGGGTGGCGACATCCGCCACCCGGATATTCTCCCTGAGGGTGCGTTTCCGCAGCAGGGGATCGTCGGGCTCCCTCTCGGCGCCGTCGACGGAACGCTCCTGAATCACGATGCTGTCAGTCCCCGGATCTGCGAGCAGGACATAGCTCTTTCCGGCGGTGGCGGCGCGGTCCTGAACGTAGCGGAGGGTTGCCGCCAGCGTGCGGGCCGAAATCTTCAGGTCCTCGGCTTCCGAGGATGGGAGACGGGGGACGACCAGCACGAGTACGATGCCGATGAGCGCCAGGACCACGGCAATCTCGATCAGGGTGAAGCCGTGACGGTTCACGCTCCGGCGCCCTGCCGGGTCACTTCTCTCCAAAACCGTAGGTCCTTCTGATCACGAATCGCGGTCGTTTGCGCACCTCCCGGTAGATTCTCCCCGTGTATTCGCCCACGATGCCGATTCCTGTCAGCATGAGCCCGACAAGGAATGACAGGATGGCAAACAGGATCAGCAGCAGCTCCACCTCGGTAAAGACGATGAGGCATCTGACCAGCAGAACCAGGGCAAGGATCAGGGAAAGAACGGAGGTAACCGCGCCGCAAGCCGTTATCAATCGCAGGGGCGCCAGCGAAAAATTGACCATCAGATCGAAACTGATCCGGGCAAGATTCCGGAGTGGGGGGGGGACTGCTCCGGAGCCACGTTCGAAGGCTGGGACCCGGATGTCCAGGGTGTTGGAGCAGAGGCTCCGGGCCAGCGCCGGGACCGACGGGGTCGTTTCGCCGCAGCGGTTGATGCTGTTGATCAGATCCCTGCCATAGGCCCGCGGCATGCCGCCGTAATCGCTCATTCTGACGCCCGTCATCCTGAGGGTTGCCGTGCCCAGGAAATGGGACACCAGACCCCGGAAGTAAGAGTCATCCCTTCTCTGACTGACGACGCCGACCATGTCGCGCCCTCTCTCGATCTCGGCCAGCAGGCGCGGGATTTCTTCCAGGGGATTCCTGGGGTCGGCGTCCATGGTGAGCACGATCTGGCCCCTTACCCTCTCGAAAGCCGCCAGAATGGCCATCTGATGGCCGAAGTCGGCGCTGAATTCCATGATCCCCGTCTCCGGGTGGAGAACCGCCAGCTTCTTCAGAATGGTCAGGGAATCATCCCGGGAACCGTTGTCAACGAAGATGATCTCGAACGGTTTGCCCATGCCCCGCAGAACTGGGTAGAGCCTGTCATACAGCCGTCCGAGATTGCCGCTTTCGTTGCAGACCGGTATCACTACGGAGAGATACGGAGAAAAGCCCATTGGTTCTGGTACCTCAGGTTTGCGTTTCGGGAATGGGTTGACTGGCAAGGCGAAAGACGTCTGCTCCGCATCCTCTCCCCATGTCTCCCGAACAGCGAAAAACTATGACATATTGCCCTGCTAATGTACAACGCTTTCAACCTGGTAACGGCAGTTGGGGACTGCCGGAGAGAGCGCATCAGGGCTATTGCGTCGTAATTCCCGGCGCAATGGAGCGTCAACAGCCGATACTGTCTGAAGCCCGA